>DASXPQ010000417.1:0-11384 GCA_036493575.1 Pirellulales bacterium | reverse complement strand
GAACAGCAGCGGCTCCTGCGTGACCAAGCCAATTTGACTGCGTAGATCGCGCATACGAACTTCGCGCAGATCGACATCGTCGACGCGGATCGATCCGCCCGTGGGGTCGTAAAATCGCGGAAGTAAATTGGCCAGCGTTGTTTTGCCAGAACCATTTGCGCCGACGATGGCCAAAGTTTCGCCGTATGGAATTCGTAAATTGATCGAATTGAGGACGGATTGATCGGGCAGGTAACTGAAATTGACGTTTTCAAACACAATGTGTCGGTGATGGCGGACCATGGTGCGCGACTTGGCGGGGTCGCGGACGCTGGGCTCCCGATCGAGCAATTGATAGACGCGGTCTGAAGCGGCAAAGGCTCGCTGGATGCCATTAAACACATCGGACAACCTGCGAGCGGGATCGATGGAGCCGGCCAACATGGCATAGAACAGCGCCAAGTCGGTAAATTCCAGCGGCCGATCGCAGATTTTAATTCCCAGAAGATACGTTTGGTTTTTAATGATGAGGTAAGTGCCGGCCAAAATGGTAAGGCAAATCATGGCTATGCCGGCCAATTCGGTCACGGGATGAATTAGCGCGTCTAGCCAGGAGATTCGCATCGACTTGCGGTAGAACGCCTTGCTGTTCCGATGAAAACGGAGGCGTTCGTGGCGTTCCATGGTGAACGCTTTGACGGTTTTAATGCCGCCGAAGGTTTCGCTGAGGATGTTGTAGAGAGTCGAGGTTTCTTCCAGCGCTTTATGGTTGGCGCGCTTTAAGGTTTTGGATAGCCGCCGGATTAAATAACCTGCCAGCGGGGCGATTAACAGCGATATGACCAATAAACGCCAGCAAATAAGGGCGGCGAAGATCAAGCAGGCGAACATTTTCAATGGTTCGCGCACGGCTTTGCCGATGACGGTTTGAACGCCGTTATTGATTGCATTGACATCATTCGTAAAACGGGTCATTAGCTCGCTAACGCGGGCATCGCTGAAGCTGCCCAAATCCATGCGCAAAGTACGGCGATAGAATTTTTTTCGCAGATCCAGCGTCGCCAGATTAGAAAGCCGATCGACCAGAACTGAATCGAATACGAGGAAGATGTTTTTAAGAATATAGCCGGCGGAAATGACCATCATGATGACGAACAGCGCAGCATAAGCGTCGCCGGGCAGATACTTCTCCACATACGGCTGAAAGAACTGGCAGCGCTTCAGGTGCGATTGCTCGGCCTTTAGGCTGCTGTGATCGGTGGAAAGCTCAGCTTGCAGGCGGGGCAGATTCGTGGAGGAGGCAGTGACCTGCGGGTCGTTTTGGGTTTTGATGTCTGCCTGAATCGCTTCGATCTTTGTATTGAGATCGTCAATATTCTTCTGTGTTTTTTGGATGTCGTTGTTGAGCCAATTCTGAAGCGATTCGTTGCTGCTGATGACGGCCAATACCGGATATGCGCCGCTGATATTAAAGCCCCACAGCAATGCCACCATGATGGCGGTAAATGTAGAGGCCGCCAACGTCCACTTGTAACGGAACACTAACCGCAGCGTGCGGTAAAAATTATTCATTCCTAAGCCATCCGTGGCAGCAGGTTTATTTTCAAGAATTCATTCGATCCAACGAGCGCTTTTCAACGGTAGTAATCGATTGACTACGACTGCAATTTGGCGCGGTTTCCGAAAGTCCGCATGTGGAAACCACGAACGCGACCCAATGCTAGCAACGCCCCGGTTGCCTTGGCTTCTTGCCGCCGCAAAGGGTTTGCCTTTCTAACAGATTGGATTAGTGCAGCCAAGAGCGGAGCCGGCACGCTAGCATGCTCACTCGGCAACGATCGAAAACCACTGCGGCCGGTCGCATCGATCGCTAGATTATTGCCAGTCTTCTACCCACTGTACTTGGGGTCTTCCCGCGCCCTTGGCGGCCGGGGTGCCTTTTAAGAATTGGCTTACATAGCGGAGCTTAGTTTCCGGCCGATCTGGGTCGTGGAAATTATCTCCCTTCTGCAAGATTGGCCGATGCTCTGGAATGCCACCGAACGCCGCACTGCCCGCCGCCTGACAGGGAAACCAATAGCCTTTGCCATTATCGTCAACCAAGTAGAACTCCGGATAGCAATGGCCGGTCACCCAAACCGTGCGGGCTGGAATGTTGCTAGCCCGACAAAGCGCAACAAACAGCGAAGTGAGCTCTTCACAATCTCCTGTGCCATCGATCAGGCCTCTTAACGCACCCTTAAGCGGCCCGTTTTTGTATTGGATTTTTTCCCGCGTAGTGTTGTAGATTGCCTCGACCTTTTCCCAATCCGATTTATCCTCGGTGGCTTCCTTGGCCAAAGCTGTAATTTTGGGATGCGTGCTTTCGATGAATGGGCTGGGCGCTAGATAGGACGCCACATCGCGAGGAAGCTTTTCCTTCGCAGCCTGTTTGAAGAGTGAAGTTTCCTCGGGTGGTAAAATCGAGCTCCGCGTTACTTCGAAAGTCATAATTGCGTGGGCTTCTTCACCCGAAGCAAGGCTGGGAATGTTGATCAGTATTTGTTTGGCCCCGCCGGAGAGCACCCTTTCACTCGCTAGATGCACGCCGGGTGAAAAATCTTTGTCCGCAGCTTCCACTTTTTGTTCCGGCCATTCCATGGGAACTGGGAATGAAGCGACAATACCGCGGCATGGGCCGCCGATTGCTCGAATCTTGACGCCGAGCGTTACCTTTTGCGTCGTAGGTTGATCGAGTTTCGGACCATTGTCGGCTTGCGCTACTTTGGTGCCGGGCGCCGCATCGAACTGAGCAGCTGCCGGCAAGATTTCTCCGAAGAACAACGACAGCGAGATTGCCGCCGAGATCAAGAACAACCAAGCGGATATTCCAAAAAGCCAATTTCGCACAGGAGCCTCCAACCATAAAAGGCTTCCATGCATTGAAAGATTCAGCAGCCTGCTGTGAGCCTGAGTCCTAATTCTATTGTAATTGGGGTCGGGAAAGTGTGCTTTAAGCTTGGCGAAAGCGGTCGAGGTATTTTTCCTCTCGTGTTCCAGCTGACTTCGTACTATTTCGCCGGATGTAGGCGCAGAAAGGCAACATCGTGCGAATCGACTTCGGTAGTGTAGGGCTTGCTAGTGTCGCCCACGTCTTGTTTTGTCCACAAATCACGAACTGTATAAGTGTCCTTAAGAAAATCCAGCTTGTTCCAGTCCACGTCTAACTTGGCAGATTCGGAACCTGTGTTAAGCGCTCCCACGGCCCAATCGCCGCCGGAGAGTTCCTTGGCCCAGATTTCCTTGCCATCATCTTTCGAAACGCGAAACCCTTGTTTGCCCAGCGGATCTTGGTCGACGGCGATTGCGTCTCGATTCGTCAGAATGTCGTGCACTTCGTCCTTCATGTGCCGAACATCGTTACCGGCAATCAATGGAGCTGCCAAGATGCACCACAAGCTGAAATGTCCGCGCGATTCGGGGAGTGTCATGCTGCCGTTGCCGACTTCCAGCATATCGGGGTCGTTCCAATGGCCGGGGCCGGCATATTTTTCTAGACCTACTTGCTGATCCAACAATGTTTTCCAACCGTTGGTATATTGCCCTTTGCAATCGTAACAAGGACCGATATCGCCGGTGGTTCGCCAAAGTTGGCCGACGCCATTGGCCCAGGTCCACGGTTTACTGCCCCCCCATTCGCAAATGCTGAACACCATTGGCCGGTCGGTTGCCCGCAATGCATCACTCATTTTTTTGTACGCTTCGGGAGCTTTAAGTCCCTCCGTGTGGCACCAATCATATTTGAGATAATCCACGCCCCAAGAGGCGTAGGTTTTGGCATCTTGTTCGTCATGATCACGAGTGCCAGGATACCCGGCACAGGTTTGTGTGCCGGCGCAATTGTAAATGCCGAATTTAAAGCCGTGATCGTGAAGATAATCGCCCAGCGCTTTCATGCCGCTGGAAAAGCGTTTTGTGTCGCCGACTAAATTGCCCTCGTCGTCGCGTTTCTTCATCGACCAGCCATCGTCGAGATTGATGCACGTGTAGCCGGCATCGCGCATGCCGTTGGCGATCATGGCCTCAGCGACATCGTGGATGAGCTGTTCGTTAATTCGGGTTTGAAATTTATTCCAGCTATTCCAGCCCATCGGCGGCGTGGGGGCTAAATCGGGCGAGTCCGCCAAAACCACTTGGGGAAATACTGCGAAAAGCAAAAACGATATCATCGCGGCAAATTTCATGGGGTCACCATTAAACAGTGTGGATCAGAAGTTTCGCGAGCGGCCAATTGGCCAGCATGTCAATTAAACCGTGCCGTCAGGCAAGTTGCAACGTACCGCGGGTAACGCCCAATTGATTCAGCACCTGCAGGCTGCGCCATGCTTGTTGCGGAGCTTCAGTTCCGGCCATCACCCGGGAATAATGTTCAAGCAGTTGAGGAATTTGTGCAGCGGTTTCCCGTAGCAACTCCACGCGGAAGTTCCGCACACCTTGACCGAGCATCTTGGGAATGTACTCGGCCGCAGATTGAGCTACCGAATTGAACACGGTGTTGCGGCAGCCAGTATCGGCTAGCAATGGGAATGCGGCCCCGACACGATCGCGCAACTCGACTCGATGCCGATCACAAGGCCGGCCGCAGTCGCGAGCATCCTTGCCATTGGAAAGCATGGCGGCGAACACGCAATGTTCCATATGGAACATCGGCATGTGCTGATGAACGACCACTTCGAACAAACCGGGGTGACTTCGATGTAGTAAGGAAGACAGTTGTTCCCAGTTTAAATCGTAACTTGGCGTTAGCCGAGCGCAACCTTCGACGGCCAGCAAATGAGCCGTTAGTTCGTTGGCGACGTTAAGCGAAAAATCGCCGATCCTTTGGAATGACCCAGAGAAGAATTCCAGGGCCGCAAGATTGCGAACCAGTACGGCATCGGGTTGAGCTTTGGCAATGATGCTCAGCAAACCTTCCTCGCCGGGCTTGATGATGCGCAGCGTGGCCAGTCCTATGGGAAGGCCGGAATCGCGAGCTTTGGCGACGGCGTCGTGATAACGGCGAACGTCTTCAAAATCGCAGTACACCATCGCTGGCCGCAAGAGCGACAAATCAGGTTTCCATGCCAGGACTGCCTCAAACTGTTCCAGGCTACGAACCAACACGTTGAGCGCGGGTGCTTGATCGACGGATGGCGCCAGATAAGATCGACTTTCACTACGCAGTTCGTCCAACGCTTGCGGATTGATCACACGATTGCGATTTGCTTCGCGAACTTTTTGGAGTAATGTAATCGCCTGACGACGCAAGTCGTTCAGCACGCTCTTTGGCACCATTACGTTCGCTGGCAGATTATTTTGTACTCCAGCCAGTTCAAACGGGGTGTCGCCCAACCGACCTAATTGCTCCTGGAGTAATTCCAGTGTGACCGGATGTTTTTGGGCGGCCTGCAGCGGTCCCGGCCAAACTGCGCGTCCCTGCTTCCCGGCAGCATCATTAACGACTAGAGATAATTCCTTTCCAGCGGAACCGCTAATGGCGAACCAAACTTCCTCGCGGCGCAGAACTTTGTCGCGGGCAAACGACTGTTCCATTCGTTGGCGCAATTGCGGATCGTCGGTCTTCCAAACCAAGCTTCCCACGGCAATGGCCGCCAGGTTGACGCTGCCGCGAAACAGAACCAGTTCAAGCCGCGGTTTTGAATTCTGTGACAATGATTTGAGACTTCGAACTTCAACGACCCGACCCCCTTGCTCGTCTTGTTCCGGATGGCCTTCATCGACAACGATTCCGTCGCCTGGGTGGATCAAACTAGTCGAATGCCCAACGTGAACCGCATCGACTTCAACAAGCAGGCCACAGGTTGTTTTATCGACGACCCTACCGATACACACACCTCGGCTTTTGGGAAATCGCCCGTGAACGAGCACTTGATGGTTGATGCCGTCGAGAAATCCGTGGCTGAAACCGCGGGAAAAACTTTGCTGCAAATCACGCTTTTGCTGCGAATCCAGTTCGAATTGTTGGTTTGCCAATGCCGCATCGATGGCTGAGCGGTAGGTTTGTGACGTCATCGCTACGTATTCGGCGCTCTTCAAGCGCCCTTCGATTTTAAAGCTGCGTACGCCTAACTTCACCATGGGCTCGATTAAATCGTGGGCGGCCAAATCTTGTGGGCTAAGCAGATATTGTCGGTCGCCTGTTTCACGCTGCCGACCATCGACGAACAGTTCGTATGGCAAGCGGCAGGCCTGGGCACACTGCCCGCGGTTTGCGCTGCGGCCGCCCAATGCTTCACTGGTCAGACATTGTCCGCTGTAAGCCACACACAATGCCCCATGAACAAATACTTCCAGCGGCATGGGAGTGCGCTCAGCAATTTTGCCGATTTCGTCGATCGACAATTCTCGGGCCACGATAACTCGCTCGACTCCCAACCGGCGAACGAATTCGATGCCGCGCGGCTCGGTGAGCGTCATTTGGGTTGAGCCGTGAATGGGAAGGCCCGGAGCGATGCGACGAATCAAACGAACCAGTCCCAGGTCCTGGACGATTACTGCATCGGCGCCGGCGGCGACAATTGATTGAATAAATCGGACCGCGTCAGGCAGTTCGTCAGAAAAAATCAGCGTGTTGAAAGCTACGTACCCGCGGACATTATGGCGGTGCAAATACCCCATGACTTCGGGCAATTCTTCCAGCGTGAAATTCGTGGCACGGTGCCGGGCGTTGAAATTCGAAAGCCCGAAGTAGACGGCATCGGCTCCGTTCGCGACGGCAGCGCGGAGGCTGTCCCAATCGCCAGCCGGCGCCAACAATTCCGGTCGCTCGATAGAATTTTGAGACAATGACATGATGAACATTTAATGCGGCGCGATCGACAATCATATCAGTATACCGCGGGTGCTTTCGTTCGACGACCTGCCTGTTATGCGGCCGTAATTAGCGCCGGCGAAAGAAGCGCCGATAGCAACAGTATCGTGCGGTCGAGTATGGCATCGACCGAGAACTTGGAGAACACGTACCCGACGGGCTACTCAAAGGTTTGGGCGCGGTTTGTGCCATGTCGGGATCGGCAGGAGTTGCTAAAAATGTGGCAGGCGTAGCATGAGACAGATTTAGCTCTAAATTCCAATCACCATTCCTTAATGGATTGGCTTGCGGTTCCGCAATCGGTTTCCCACCGAGTTGATTCACTTTGCCATCATTAAAAAAAGCCCCACTGTGATAGTTGATGTTGATGGAATCAACATGCCACGTAGGATGTTTGCTCTGTACTATGGCAGCAAATGAAGGCCAAAAGTGATTGGTAAACTTTTCGGCTGCGGGAGGATTTGCAGTTCGCGCATGGAGATTCCCACAGATAGCCAGAACTTTCGCCTGCCTGGCAAATTCGTGAAACTGCTTTCCAAAATTCGATGCCATGGAAGCATCGCGTTGTTGCCAGTCGTTAATGATCCAATCGGGCAAAGCATTCAGTGACAATGGTGTCGGCGGTTTTTTTAGCGTCTCAGGTCCGACTTGGCGTTTTAGACTTTCGTATTGCTTTTGCGCATCGGCAATGCTTTCATCGAAGCAGATTAGTTTCCAGCGGTAAGGCGTCGATAGTGCCGTACGAATCAAAGACAACATTTGCACATTACCACGCCCATCGGTCCAGGGTTCGGCATAGAAGCTTGGCACTTTGTCTGTTTTCCCTGTAGCCCAAGCGATCAACGGTTGTTGTTGGTCAGAGGGAACCTCGATAGCCAATACTTGGTAACCCAGCTTGGTAAGCGGCGTGAGTAATGCGGCTGCGACCTGGGGCACTTCCTGAGTTCCATGCATTTCCCCCAGAATGAGAACGTCGCTTTGCGCAGCGAGATCTTCGACGGAATGCTGTGCAGCGGCAGGCAGCAAATAGGGCTGTAATGTGGTCAGAGCCGATTGGGCGTGAACTGCGAAAGATGATAAGAATGCGATCGCAAGGGAGACCAGCGCGCGACCAATCATTAATTTGCACTCACAGGCGGAATTTAAGGAGCGCAGTTCCACTCCGCTCAGCCGCCATCTAACGCCCTTTTCCGGCGGCGACGATAAGGCTTGACGAAGCGGCCCTTTTTTGTGCCGGGAGCGACCCCAATCAGGCTGACCTCTGCCGCGCACCGCTTGCAGCGGATTTGCTGGTTATTGAGCTTGGCGCCGCACTTTGGACAGCGGCGAGCTTTGCGCTTTAATTTGAGTTTTGTGCGCGGACGGGTACGAACCATCGATTAACTCCTCGTGAAACACCAAATCGGCATCGACCTCGAAGCACTGTATTTAGACCTTAACAAGTTATCGCCTGGCGGTTGGCGAATCAAGTGCTCGGGCGTTTCAACTGGCCAGCAGAATGTGAAACGCATAAACTTGATGCTGGTTTCGATGCAATCGTTTTTAGGGGCGGTCCGCTGACTATGGCTCAGGATACTGCTCGCCGATCGTCCAGTTCTTCTGTTGTTGCCCGACCGTTTCGTACGGCTGTTCTACGGGGCTTGGGAGTGGTCGCGGCGCCACTGTTGACGCTTGTAATTTTGCTGTGGATTGTGCGGACTGTAGATTATTACATTCTCGATCCAGTGGTGACCACAACCCGAGATATTCTTGCTCGAAAATTGGGCGATACTCACAGCCAACTTCCAGATGCGCAGCCCACGGCGGATTCTACGATAGTCACATCTGGCGGTGAGGAATACAAACGGCTAGAGAGCGATCAATACGTGCCGCTCTCCGTATACAACACAGTGATGCACCGTAGTCCTGGAATGTCGCCGCCAGCAACCGGACAGGAAACATATCGCCGTTGGCTGGAGGTAACTTATCTACGGCCATGGATCGTGGGACCGGTATTCTTGATTGTATTTGTTGTCCTGATGTATTTGCTGGGCAGCCTTTTTGCGGCGGGACTGGGTAGGGCATTTTGGAACTGGGTGGAGCAAGGCGTTGGCCGATTGCCTGTGGTGCGGGCCGTGTACAGTTCCGCGAAGCAGGTGACCAATTATGTGTTTAGCGATCGGGAATTGGATTTTACGAGAGTGGTGGCAGTGGAATATCCGTCGCGGGGTATTTGGTCATTGGCGTTTGTGACCAATGAAGGTATGTCGGAAGTGCAGGCAGTTGCGGGCGAGTCGATGTTAACTATTTTGTTGCCCACCAGCCCGGTTCCGATTAGCGGCTACACGATGTTAATACCAAAGCGTGATGTTCTTGATGTGGAAATGACCGTGGAGCAGGCGGTTGAATACATTGTCAGTTGCGGTGTCGTTCTGCCGCCTGAGCAGTTGGAAGGGCGGTTGGAACAAGAAATGACTAATTGAACTAATAAGTTGTTTGCCAAGTTTCTCAAACGAAACTTTTCTTTCTAACGACTACTGTTGTGAGTTTCATCGCCGTGCAGTAATTCTTTGCCGCGCCAGGCCCGCCACATACCGATCAGGACCGGTAGGACGCTGACGATGACAATCGCCAGTACGACTAACTCGAAATGATTGGCGACAAAGGGGACGTGGCCGAGCCAATAGCCGGACCAGGTCATTAGCACGATCCAGCTGCTCGCCCCCAGGACGTTGAACATTAGGAACCGCCGGTAAGGCATGCGGGCAATGCCGGCGACAAATGGCGTGAATGTCCGGACAATCGGCACGAATTTGGCCAGTACAATGGCTTTGCCGCCGTGCTTTTCGTAAAACGCTTTGGCCGCGAGTAAGTGTGAATGCTTGACGAAAGGGAGCCGGCCTTTTTCGAAAACGTGCTGTTCCAGTTGCAGGCCGAGAAAATAGTTGGCGGCGTCGCCACAGATGGCTGCGGGGATCAGCACGAGGTTTAGGACGGCGATGTTAAAAACGTCCTGGCTGGCAAGGAAGCCTGTGGCGAATAGGAGCGAGTCGCCCGGGAGAAAAAAGCCGACCAGCAGGCCGGTTTCGCTGAAAACGATGGCGGCCAGGATGGCGTAGCTGACCCAGGGCGGACCACCGAAATTAACCAACTCGCGCAGGTTTTCCGGCTGCGCGAGGCTGAGGAGCCATTTGATTTTTTCAATAATCCACTGGATGGCACCCAAGCTTTATCTCCAAGAGTTGGTACAGACTTATCTAGCTTATTCTGGCAGCGGCTTCCACCGGGTTTCCGGGGCGAAGGGTAACGCGATGAGGCCGACGAGGAAGACGGCGCACATCGTGGTGCCGGCGTAACGGAGCGGCCAGGGATCAGCAAAGCCGCCATACAATTCGCGCAGGCCGGCCTTGGCGAGTAGCATGGGAACGCCGATGAAGCGGCCGACGTTGTAGCAGAAGCTGGTGCCGGTGCTGCGCAAGGACGTCGGGAATAACTCAGGCAGGTAAATCGCGTAGCCGGCGAAAAGTGAAAGTTGGAAGAAACCGACGAGCGGGACCAGCCAGAAAATTTCGTTGTAGCTACCTAAGAACAGGCATTCGGCGAGGCTGCATAGGCAGGCGGCGGTTAGGGCGATGGCGAAAGTTGGCTTGCGGCCGATTTTTTGGGTGACGTAGCCGAAGGCGAACATACCGACGAAGGCGCCGGTTTGAAAGCAGATGGAGGCCAAGCCGCCCCAATAGGTGACTTTGCCATTAACGGCGGTTTGGATGTTTTCGGGCAACGGTGGTTTTTGGCTGACGGGGCCGCTGGATTCCCATTGTTTTTTCAACTGCTGGAGGTTGGCGGTCAACGTGGGGTCGCCGCCAGTGTCGGCGAGTTGGCGGTCGAGTTCGGCGATGGTGAGCTTTTCGCGCATGACGCTCTTTACCAAGTCGGGCGTGTAGAAGCCGACGCCCCAGAGGCCGATGATGCCGGAGATGGCCAGGGCGAGTCCGACGAAGGCGTTGTGGCGCCAGCGGGGGTCGGTGAATAGCTTGGTGTAGGAGCCGAGTTGTTTTTCGAGGGCGGCTTCGGCGCTAAGCTGTTTCCAGCGGTCGGGTTCTTTCAGCTTCCAGCGGATGATTAGGGCTAGCAGGGCGGGCAAGGCGCCGAGGGCGAACATCCAGCGCCAGGGGGACTGGATGGCGCCTTCGCCTTCGAGGATTCCAAGCTTCATGTTGACCAAGGCGGCGGTGATGTTGCCGACGGTGGAGAGCATTTGCAGGAGGGTGAGCATGGGGGCACGGGCGGCGGAGGGCATGGTTTCGGCGACGAGGGCGACGCCGACGGCGAATTCGCCGCCGACACCCATATCGGTGAGGAAGCGCAAGACGGCGAACTGCCAGAAGTTTTGGGAGAGTGAGCAGAGGCCGGTGAAGGCGGAATACATGAGAATGGTGATAAGCATCGTTTTGGCGCGGCCGATGCGGTCGCCGAGGACGCCGAAGATTAGGCCGCCGGTGGCCCAGCCCATCAGGAAGATGGCGGTGGCGATGTCGGAGTAGGTGCCGATTTCTTTCTCGGTGGCGCCGTGGAG
>DASXPQ010000416.1:0-3615 GCA_036493575.1 Pirellulales bacterium | reverse complement strand
CAAATGGGGCGACCTGGGAATTACTGGCGAGTGGGCCAACAAGCCCATTAGCTTGTACGGCCGCAACGCCACCAGCGGCACGTATCGCTACTTCAAAGAAAATGCCTTATTCGGTGGAGACTTCAAGCCGACCGTCAAGGAGCAGCCCGGCAGTTCGGCGGTAGTGAACGGCGTGGCCAATGATCGATATGGAATGGGCTACAGCGGCATCGGCTCCAAAACCGCCGATGTCAAAGCCCTGGCATTGGATCGGGGTAAAGGCCCCGTCGCTGCCGTACCTCAAAATGCCTACAACAGCACTTATCCCCTGGCCCGACCATTGTTGCTGAGCATCAATTACAAGCCGGGTTCCGAATTGGATCCGCTGCGCCGCGAATTCATTCGCTTTGTGCTCAGTTCGGATGGCCAGCGCGAAATAATTAAGGCGGGCTACTTGCCAATAAGCGCCGCGCTGGCCGAAAAGCAAATGGCGAAGGTCGGTTTAAAAGGTGCCGAGTCGCCCGAAAAGAATCGTGCCGTTTCCAATTCGATTATCCAGGCGTCGAAATAGCGTCGGCGGTAGCCGCGCGATGACGAACGTCGCCGGACGGGTATGGCGACGTTGCAACCACGGCGGTATCACGAAGGAAGAACGATTACGCATGCCTAGCCCCATCATATTCACTAGTCGGCCGCGCCGCCGAGTCACGCGCTGGACAGTGGCCCTTTCCGACCGACTGGCACATTGGATGATTGCAATTGGCGGTATCGGCACTATTGTCGCCATTTCGCTAGTGTGCGTGTTCTTGGCGTGGGTGGTCGTGCCGCTGTTTGCTCCGGCGCAAATCGAACCAGGGCGACCGCTGCCTAAATCCGCAATCAGTTCAGAGATTCTGGCAATCGGGATCGACGATTACCGCACTTTGGCATGGACAATATCCAAGTCAGGCGTCATTGACGTGTTTCGTTTCGACGACGGCAAACTGATCGAACGAATTGGACCCGACGCCTCATCAATTGTGGGAGTTACGTCAATTGCGGTTGCAATTGATGGGCACAATTTGGCATTGGGGATGGACGATGGCCATGTGCGGATGGGCCAAATCGGTTTCGGGGAGCAAATCGTTCCGCTCGACGAGGCTTCCAAAGCGGAACATGCCTTGCCAGTGGGCGACACTGCGGAATTGGGCGGCGGCAGCGTGGTTACACGCACGAATCCGGAAATTTTACGGCGAGAGAAGTTCTCGCTGAAATTGCAGCCGCCCATGGATATTGGCAGCACGTCGGCGATTGTGCGGCTCGATTTTGTAACTCGGCCCGATGGCCTGCACTTCTGCACGCAATCGGCGGATGGCACGGTGCGAGTAAACTTGCAAAGCATAGCGCACAATGCGCTCACCGAGGAAGATGCCATAGAATTAACGGGCGCAGAACTGCCGATGCCAATCTCTGTGTCGGGATCGCCGGATTATTTACTAATTTCCGAGTTGGGCGATTCAGTATTTGCGGCTTGGCGCGATGGCCGCCTGTTGCGCTTTGAAACGCGCAACGTGGAAAAGCCCCGGTTCATGGAAGAAATTGATCTCGTGCCGGAAAGCGGCCATGCACTTACTGCGCTGGAATTCTTGCTGGGGCGCAACAGTTTAATTGTCGGCGACTCGCTGGGACGCGTGCGAACATGGTTCACAAAAGAAGCGCACAATGAAAATGGACTTCCCGATGAAATAATTCCTTCCGATGGCCGATTGCTGGTGGCAGCCCACGAGTATCCAGCGTGCGGACACGCGGTAACTTCGATTGCCCCTTCGCCCCGATCGCGCGTAATAGCGGCGGGTTTCGACGATGGTGAAGTTCGATTGTTATATCCGGCGGCTGCGCGCACGCTGGCTAATTTAAAATGTACCGAATCCGCGCCGGTGAAAGCGGCCGTCATCTCGCCAAAAGGCGATGCGCTACTGGCGGTAACGCCCTCGGGCATAATGCGCTGGGATTTCGACGCCCGGCACCCAGAGGCTACGCTGGGCATGTTGTTTTTGCCAGTTTGGTACGAAGGACGCCAGCAGCCGGAACACGCCTGGCAAAGCACGGGGGCAAGCGATGCCTCGGAGGCGAAATTTGGGTTAATGCCACTGGTGTTCGGCACGCTAAAGGCCACGTTTTACACCATGCTTTTTGGCGCTCCACTGGCGCTGCTGGCCGCGATTTATTCGAGCGAGTTTTTGCATCCGCGCTCTAAAGCCCGAATTAAACCGACAATCGAAATGATGGCCAGCTTGCCCAGCGTCGTGCTGGGTTTTTTCGCCGGATTGGTAGTGGCGCCTTTTGTCGAGGGAATTATTCCCGAAGTGCTAACCTGCATTTTCACAATTCCACTGGCATTTCTGCTGGGAGCCTATTTGTGGCAATTGCTGCCTGGCGGATTGGTCGTACGGATGTCGCGATATCGATTGCTATTTATTCTGGTGTTATTGCCCCTGGGAATTGCCGCGGGGATGGGTATGGGGCCCGCGGTGGAGCACTGGCTGTTTGCCGGGAACATCAAGGATTGGCTGGACCATCAAAAAGGATCCGCCACCGGAGGTTGGCTATTGCTGTTTTTGCCGTTGACTGCATTAGCAACGGCCGTTGTATTTGCGCAGCAGGTGAACCCCTGGCTACGACGCCGCTGTGCCCATTTTTCGCGTGGCCAGGCTGGATTAATTGAACTTGCTAAGTTTTTTGCCGGCGTGCTTATTACCATCGCCATCGCGGCAGTTTTCGCCTTGGCCCTCAATGCCTTGAAACTGGATCCACGCGGTTCATTGGTGGGAACGTATGTGCAACGGAACGCGCTGGTGGTGGGTTTCGCAATGGGTTTTGCCATCATCCCTCTGATCTACACAATTGCAGACGACGCCCTTTCCACGGTGCCGGAGCATTTGCGGTCTGCATCACTCGGCGCCGGCGCGACCGCCTGGCAAACGGCAGTTCGAATTGTAATTCCAACGGCCGCCAGCGGGTTGTTCTCGGCATTGATGATTGGCCTGGGTCGTGCCGTGGGCGAAACCATGATTGTGTTAATGGCCGCCGGGAACACCCCGGTGATGAAATGGAATATTTTCGAAGGATTTGAAACGCTTTCGATGGCATTGGCAACTGAGCTGCCGGAGGCGGCTAAAAACAGCACGCATTACCGCACGCTGTTTCTAGCCGCACTGACGTTATTCGTCATCACTTTTTTGGTGAACACCGTCGCGGAAATTGTTCGCCAGCGGTTCCGTCGGAGGGCCTATGAGCTTTGAAACCGCCCTTCATCAGCCAGCAAACATCGGCGAACATCCGATTCCGCCCGCCAGAACCACCTTCGCCATGGAAAACGCGGCCGCGGCACCGCCTGGAAAGTTGACTGCGCAAACCGATCGCAAACCCAAGCACCGGATCGCCTCGGCGCATACCACGCTTTCAGCCCACGGAGCGCCGCTCGTGTGGCTTACGGGAGGTGCACTAGCCACTGCATTGGCAATGATCATCGGCCTGCTGGCATTGGTCCTTTACCATGGATTGCAAACGTTTTGGCCGTTGCCGCTGCGACAATTTCAAGTGCTGGCCGACAATGCCGGCGACTCCGTCACAAAGACTACGTTCCTGGGCGAAGTC
>DASXPQ010000415.1:0-6215 GCA_036493575.1 Pirellulales bacterium | reverse complement strand
CCACTAAAGAATGTTGTTGCCTGGTCTGCCAGCGATGCTGGCGCAGCGAATAGGCTGCTGAGTATAACCGGCCGGTGGGGATGTGAATCAAGGCGGTTTATAGATTTCTGGAAACCTGCATCCCTCGTCCCTGTAGCCTGTTTGAAGCCTGCGATTGGCTCACATTTTGACGGGGCCGGCTCAGCGGCATTCCGCCTTGCCCTGGTTGCCAGCGTAACCTACCATACGCGGCCATTTTTGCGCGCCGAAGTGACGGCTGCGCAACGATTTCCGTTGCGCGCTGCTTTCGTTGCCTGGCAATTTAACCGTAAAGACCGGCGGTATCACCGTCGGCCATGCTCATGCTGCGCGACCTTGTGAACTCCTGTTGGTTCGCATTCAAGTGGGGGCTATTGGCTGCGCTATTGGCTGCCATCGGATTGGGACTTTATTACTACAGCCGGCTTAACGACGAAATTCGCCAGCGTGTGCAAGCGAAGTTTGCGAAGGCCTATCCTAATCTGAGCGTCGTCGTCCGATCGGCGCAATTGATCGATGGCCAGGGAATCGAAATCCGGGGCCTGTCGATCAGCGATCCGCGCCTGAGCGGCCCGCCGGCGGAGCTGGCCTACCTCGACGAAGTGCTGTTCTGTTGCCAAACGAGCCTGGCAGAACTACTGAAACACGAACCAAAGATCACGCGCATTTTAGTTCGCCGCCCACGCTTGCAGGCGGCACGTTTGCCGGACGGTTCGTGGAGTACGGCGCAATTGCTCCCGCTGCCAAAGCTCAGTGAGAACAAAGCGGAAGTTCTGATTGAAAACGGGCAGGTTGTGGTGTTCGATCCGCAGCGTAACCCGCCCATCACGTACAATTTTCACGATCTGAATTTCAGCCTTAAACCGGTCGACAATCTTGCAGCGCCCGATCAAACGGTGTACGAACTGCGCGGCGCATTGGCAGCCGACCACGTGCAGCAGATCGAAATTGCCGGACAAGTGAACCGCGGTACCGGCAGCGTCGAGCTAAGCGGCTCGGTCGGCGACATCGATATTTCACCTGAATTGCTGGCCGCGCTTCCGCCGGACGAGGCCGCGCGTTTGCAACCGCTGGCGCCGCTGCGCGGACAGGCAAATTTGCAGTTCCATGTTCGGCGCGATCCTACGCAGGCTCAGCCCTGGCAATTCGACGTCACCGGCGATTTAACATCCGGCCGATTTGAAGACGCTCGATTGCCGCAGGCTTTGGCCGACTTGCAAGCAAAATTCCACGCCGACAATCGCGGCTTTCAAATTGAAGATCTAACCGCCCGCAATGGCCCCACAGCTTTACGGTGGAGCGCGCGCGTCGACGGCTACGGGCCCAATGCACCCATGATGATTGAAGGCGAGGCAACGCACTTGCTTATCGGCCGCCAGTGGGAGCCCATTCTGCCGCCAAAGCTGTTGGCAGAGTGGCAAAAATTTCTGCCAGCGGGCGAAGTGAACGTGACCGATGCTCAAGCGGTGTTCG
This sequence comes from Pirellulales bacterium, assembly GCA_036493575.1. GTDB lineage: Bacteria > Planctomycetota > Planctomycetia > Pirellulales > JADZDJ01 > DATJYL01. The sequence goes on along the minus strand of DASXPQ010000415.1, from coordinate 4,724 downwards.
ATGGCCAGCGTTGGCAGTTGCAAGCAACGGTCAAGTGCCTGGGCGTTTCGCTGTTGTATCACAAATTCCGCTATCCAGTGGAGCACGCGAATGGAACGTTGCAGCTTGGGTTTGACCCGCGAACACAGCAAAACCGGCTGACGATGGATATCACCGCCTTCGCCGGCAGCCGGCCGGTGAAAATCGACGGCGAAATCTTCAATCCGGGTCCGAATTTCACCGGCGGCGTGACGATCACCGGCAATGGCTTGCCGTTCGATCAAAATCTGTACGCCGCCACTTCCGAAGTGCAGCCCAAGGCGGGTGAAGTGATCCAATCGCTCCATTTGGGCGGTGCGTTCAATTTCAACCTGACCTGCCAGCGCGACGATCCCAACAGCCCCACGATGCATCAGCATCTGCAGGTCGATTTAGACCACTGCTCCGTGCGCTACGATCGTTTTGCTTATCCGCTCTACAACGTGGTAGGCAAACTGGAAATGGTCGACGGTCAATGGACCTTCCGCAATCTCGAGGGCGCGAATCATACAGGGCATGTCACGTGCAACGGCAGCTTAACCAGGCTTCCCGAAGGCGTGAGCCTGTCGTTGGAATTTCGCGGCCGCGATGTGGTGCTGGAGGAAGAGCTGCGCGATGCCTTGCCGCCACGCATGCAACCGGTGTGGAACGACATGAAGCCCAAGGGCTCGGTCGATTTGGTGGAAGCCGATGTGAATTACACTTCCGCCGACAAGCAATTGCGCGTCAAAACCACGGTCCAGCCGGTGGCCGATACCGTCTCGATTCAACCCGCCTATTTCCCGTATCGCTTGGAAAAGGTGCAAGGCGCCATCACGTTTACCGACCAGCGATGTGATTTCCAAAACCTTCGCGCCATTCACGATCGCACGCCAATCTCCGCTACTGGATTTTGCGAGCATGGCAGCGACGGTGCGTTTCATTTGCACTTCGACAACATCGCAGCCGATCATGTGCGGTTAGATACCGACCGCGACATGATGATCGCTTTGCCCACCAAGCTGCGTAAGGCGGTGGTGCAGCTCAATCCAACCGGCCTGGTCAGCCTGCACGGCGCACTCGATTTTTGGGGCCAACGCCCGCCGACGCTAGAGGACGGTTTTCAGCAGACTTTGCCAGGCGATTGCCGCGTGGTTACGCATTGGCAGAACCTGCAAATCGACGTCGAACAAGGCACGCTGCACACTGGCGTCAAAGTGGAAAACATTCACGGCGGCGGCGTGTTCAACGGCAGTTACGATCCCAATCGCAACGAAGGACAGCGGCTGATGTGCCGCGGCGAACTGAACGTCGACTCCATCACCTGGAACAATTTCCAATTCACCAACGTCGCCGGTCCACTGTATCTGGACGATCGGCAAGTTATCGTAGGTTCCGATGCCGATCAGCCGCAACAAGGCCGGCCGCCGCGACATCTGTTCAGCAGATGCTACGGCGGCAGTGCAGAAGCCGACGCTTGGGTGGCACTGGAGGAAACGCCACGATTCGCCGTACAAGTAAAGCTGAACAATATTGACGTACATCGCTTCTGCGTAGAATCGGTGCCGGGCCGACAAAAACTTCAGGGTCATATTGATGCCAGCGCTCGCGTAATGGGCACCGCCGCCGGTTTGCACACGCTCAATGGCGACGGCCAGGTGCAGCTCACGAATGCCGATATCGGCGAGTTGCCCGTGGTCGTAGCGCTGCTCAAGGTGCTGAACTTAAAACGGCCCGATACAAATGCCTTCACCAAAAGCGACATCCAGTTCCATATCGACGGCGAGCATGTGGCTTTGAAAAACATCGAGTTCAGTGGCGATGCCATTAGCCTGGTCGGCGACGGCGAAGCGAATCTCGATTCGGAAATCAATTTGAAACTGCAACCGATTGTCGGCCGCAGCGATTTGCAATTGCCGGCCTGGAAACGTTTGATGGGCGGGGCCAGCGAACAGATTATGCAAGTTCATGTCACTGGCACGTTGGCCGACCCGCGCTCCAGACGCGAAGCGTTCCCCACCATCAATCAAGCTTTGCAAAACATTCAAACCGGCATGCAACCACCCGGCCGTGGGCTGCCACCGCCTCCCGCCACGGACCCCGTCTCTGCCGTTCAAGAACCAGCGCTTCGTTAGGAATTAAGTACTACCCGGTCGCGTCGGTCGGGAGGAGTTAAAACAATGAGCATCGCATCTCTTAGTTTCGCCGCCATCGGCGCCGGCACTCCCCTGCCCCAATCGAAAGGCGCCGACGCCAATCGCGCTATCCAAGAAGTCGCGGCACAGAAATCGCAAACGCAAAGCGATCTTGCGGCGGAACGGGCTGCCGGAGTGGGCGAAACTGACGGCAACGAACATGAAATTGAGGATCGCGAGGCCGATGGACGCTTGCCATGGGCATTGCCGGCTGGCATAGAAAGTCGTTCTGTCGCACCGCCTGAATCTTCTAAATCCTCCGAGACTTCTGATCGCCATATGACCGGTCAGTGTGGCAAAATACTTGATCTAACGGGCTGAACATTTGGGGCCACGCGTTGTCCATAAACAGCGCGATGGATAGAATCCCGCATTCGGTTTTTCAAAGTTTTTTTCAACAGATTTTCCGTCCCTAGGTCCTCGCCTCTCACTCTTATGCGTTTCACCAAAATGCACGGCATCGGCAACGACTATGTTTATGTCGATTGCTTTGCGCAAAAAGCGCCTGCCGATCTGGCCGCAATGGCGCGGAAGATTGCCGATCGGCACTTCGGCGTGGGCGGCGATGGACTGATTTTGATCTGCCCTTCCGAAAAGGCCGATGCCCGGATGCGAATGTTCAACGCCGACGGCAGCGAGGCGGAAATGTGCGGCAACGGCATCCGCTGCGTCGCCAAGTATGTATACGACCATGGCATCGCTAAGAAGCCGACACTAAAAATCGAAACCGGCCGCGGCGTGCTGACGCTCAATTTAGAAATCGCCGCCGGCAAGGTGAGCAAAGTCCGCGTCGACATGGGCGAGCCGATTCTGGAGGCGGGGAAGATCCCAGTGGAATTAAATGGCGTAGAAGCAAATCAATCTGTCATTAATTATCCACTAGAGTCGATTTTGGAAGATGGCACCAAAGATACTTTCTGGGATTGGATCCGCAATTGTGGCTTGGATAACAAGTTCACATGCATCTCAATGGGTAATCCGCATGCAGTCATCTATTCGGAGAAGATTTTGGATAGAAGCGAATTGATACTAGGCGGGGGCTCATTGGAGAAGCACTCGGTCTTTTCAAATCGGATCAATGTGCACTTCGTCCAGGTCGATTCCGCGAAAGAAGTAAAAATGCAGACTTGGGAGCGTGGCAGCGGAATTACGCTGGCCTGCGGCACCGGGGCCAGCGCCGTTTGCGTGGCCGGGGTGCTAACCGGCCGCACCGGGCGAAAAGTTTTGGCCCATTTGCCCGGTGGCGATTTGGAATTGGAGTGGAACGAAACCGACAATCATGTTTATATGACGGGCCCCGCCACGGAAGTTTTTAGCGGCGACTGGCCCGATTAATTTCTCGTACAAAAAGCACTAGATCATAGACAACGCACGGATGCGGCTTCCATGAATCTTGCCAAGCGTTTTGCAAATAATCTCGGCGGCCTCCTGGTTTCCGCTGCTGTGCGCAACTGGATGAGCACACTGGAATATAAGTGCGGCTACTACGACGAATCCGTCGATCCGGTGAAGCCAACCTACGCCGGACAAAAAATTTACATCTTCTGGCACGAGTACATTCTGTTTCCGCTTTATTTGCGCGGAAACTGCAACTTGACGATGCTGCTGAGCCGGCATCGCGATACTGACGTGCTCAGTCGTACCGCATATCACATGGGCTTTGACTTCGTGCGCGGCAGCACTAATCGCGGAGGCATGGCCGCGCTACGGGCTCTGGTTCGCCACAGCCAGAACATGAATTTGACGCTCACACCGGATGGCCCCAGCGGCCCGCGGCGTAGGTTGGCCCAGGGGCCCATCTATCTGGCGTCAAAACTTGGGCTACCAATTGTGGCCTTAGGCTTTGGCTACGATCGTCCGTGGCGGATGGGCACGTGGGATCGTCACGCCTTGCCCCGACCGTTCAGTCGCGCCCGGGCCGTGCTCGGTCCCGCCATTCAAGTGCCGGCAAACCTCGATCGCGCGGGCATGGAGCATTATCGCGTAAAAGTTGAACTCCTGATGAATCGATTGACGCTCGAAGCGGAAGCGTGGGCCGAATCGGGCACTCGCAAAGCGGCAGAAGTGCCGCTCCGCCGCGAATCAATGTGGCGCGGCTATCCTCGCTTGGATCCGCCGCACTCGCTGGCCGCGCCGCATTTCGCAATGAAGAATCGCGCACAAAGTTCGCGCAAATTTGAGGAATTGCATGCCGGCATCACGCCCGAATATTGATTTGGGGCGCAAACCCAGGCCCCTTGTGAATCGAAGCCAATCCGCCAGAATCTACAGCAGCGTTTCTGGATCGTTTCTGTAGTCGCTCGAACGGATGCACTTCGTGGCTGCCGAATTATCAGCTCAGGCCCCTGCTCTGCCGGTTCTCACGGTTTCGCAATTCACCGACGTGGTGAAGACTCTCCTGGAGGAGGCCTTCCCCATGGTTTGGATCACCGGCGAGATATCCAACTTCAGCCAGCACAGCCCGTCTGGCCACTGCTATTTAACACTCAAAGACGAGCAATCGCAGATCAAAGCGGTCATTTGGAAAGGCAC
>DASXPQ010000414.1:0-9136 GCA_036493575.1 Pirellulales bacterium | reverse complement strand
GTCGACCCATTCCCAGCCCAACCGCAACGCCGCCAACTGCGCAACGGCCGTTTTGCCAGAGCCGCGATAACCAATCAGCGCAATAAACATGATTTACATCTTCGCCGGACCGATGGCGCGCTTCAGCGTATCGCGCATCAGGTCCCACGGGGCTTCCTGCCCGGTAAACAGTTTGAATTGCAGAATCGCCTGCCGCACAAACATTTCTACCCCGGTCACTACCTGGCAACCTTGCGCTCGCGCTTCTTTGATCAAGAGCGTGTTCTCCGGGTTGTAAACCATGTCGAACACCACCATGCCGGATCGCAAATGACCTTTATCATACGGCGATTCATCCACGTTGGGGTGCATTCCGCTCGGGGTGCAATTGATCACAATGTCGGGGGAAATCCCGTGGCGATTACTCCAATCGATGCAATCGCAGCCCATGGCGAGGGCCAGTTGCTGCGCGCGTTTTAATGTGCGGCTGCATACCACAGCGTTGGCGCCGTGACGCTTTAATCCGTACGCCATGGCTCGTGCAGCGCCGCCGGCGCCCAAAATCAGCGCTGTTTTGCCATGCAGAGGTTCATTATCCGGCTGACCGGTCATTCCTTTTTGCGCCACCTGCATACCGCGGACTACGGCATCCATGGCAGCGTGAAGGTCGGTGTTGTAGCCAATCACGTCGCTGCCTTCAAACACCATCGTATTTGCTGCGCCGATGCCTTTCACCGCCGGATCGAATTTCGTGAGTCGCTTCAGCACCGCTTCCTTATGCGGAATCGTTACACTCAGGCCGCGAATGCCCCATTGTGGCGCGTTCGTCAGAAACTGATCCAAATGTTCGGCCGGCACGCGAAATGGCACATACACTCCATTGATTCCCGCCGCACGCAGCGCCGTGTTGTGCACCAAAGGACTCAAACTATGACCGATCGGATCCGCAATCACGCCGAAAAGCGCCGTTTCCGGGCCGATGGGATCGTAGTGATAAACATTCACCATCTGTTCAAAACTCAACTGGCCCGGGGCCAGCAGCCGTTCATGATGAAACGAAGCATACGTGAACGGCGCACCAAACCGCCCGCACAAAATCCGCGACGGCGTCCCCAAATCTCCCATGCACATGCCCACCGTCGGGACTTTTGCCGAATGGACCAACTGCATCATCCGCAAATTATCATGCGGACTATTCGCCATCGTAGTAATTTTGACGACATCCGGATCGAGCGCCGCCAGTCGCGCATGAATCGCCGCTAAATCTTCCGGCGTTTGTCGGAAATCGTGGTAGCTGACAATCCGCTTCGTTTTGCCGTAACGGCGGATTACTTTGGCGGTGTCTTCTTCCAGGTCGATGAAATCCACGCCATCGACAATTGCCGCCCGCAGGAGCATGTGCCGCTCTTCTTCCGTGCCGCGCCATTTGCCGCCGTCGACATCGCGGCGGATGGTCATGATGATCGGGCAAGGTCGCTCCGCCATCAGCCGCTTCAGATTCACCTTACCGTTGATGTAATCCAGCCGCAGCTCAACGAGCTTGGCCCCCTGGCTGACCAGGTGACGATGCTCCGCAATCACGTGCCGATGTCGGCCACGGCCAATCGAAACGCAAATCATGGATGTTAGAAAGGAAGTTCAGAGAACGGCGAAATGACAATAATGAATGACGATATTGCAGACCGTGGGCGATAATCAGTGGTTCACTGACCGGGAAATGATAAATGCGGTTTGAATGATGAAATGCGGTGCCCCCTCAACCTCCGTCTTGGTTCGGGCAATCGTTAGATTATACGTCAACCCACGGACTTTTTGACCTCGTCCGCTGTTAACTTTTATCCCGTTATGTCCGCAAAAACTGCCGGTCCAGTTCTTCCCGGGTAAATACAAGTGCCGTCGGTCGGCCGTGCGGGCAATGGTGGCTGTCCTGTGCCAGGTGACGCATTTCCACCAGCGCAGCCACTTCTTCCGGCGATAGCCGATCGCCCGCTTTGATAGCGGCCTTGCAGGCGATCATGTGCAACAGCTCATCGACCATGTCGCGCCGATCCGGCTCTTTGCCTTCGGCCAACAATCGAGCTACTAAATCTTGCAGCACTTCCGCCGGCCGAAAATTCGCCAGCATTGCCGGATACGAAGTTACCAGAATTGTGTCGCCGCCAAACGGCGCCACTTCCACGCCCAGCTTAGCCAGCAATTCCCGATTCGTTAGCGCCGCCCCTGCTTCCGCCGGACTTAAATCGACTGCCTCGGGCACCAGTAGCCTTTGTGTCTCCAGCGCCCCGGCCAAAACGCGCTCCCGCAACTGTTCATATAAAACTCGCTCGTGCAGCGCATGCTGATCAATTACGATGACACCATCGTCGCTTTCCGCAATCAAATAGCGGTTGTGAACCTGCATCGCCGGAACGGCAGCAGTCTCAGGAAATCTCAATCGATGTTCCGGCAAGCCTGTAATTGCCGTAGGACTTTGCTCAGGCTCCGTTTTGGCTGGAGATGTGTGTTCGGAAGTTCCGTTGGATTTCGTTGGCAACAGGGCTGGCCGATCAATCCGTACCAACTCCAGCGGTTTGCGTCCACCAGCGTCGAATTCTTGATTTTTGGCGATTGAATCTGGACTATTGCTCTCTGCCTCTTGCTCGCTTAATTCTCCTTTCGCCCATGCCACCAATTCCTGTCGCTGCCGTAGTGACTGCCCTTCGTCTACTGCGAAATTCGGATCGGAACTGCTATCCGCGTCCTGCCCCCAAACCTTCGGCTGCAGGCCGATAATTCCTGCCCCACCAGGCCGCAACTTCGTGTTTAAATCGACCGTCAAGAACTTCGTGCGCAGTGTTCCCAATAACTGGCTGTACAACCGCCCCGAATCCGCAAAGCGCACCTCCAACTTTGTAGGATGCACATTTACGTCTACCGTTTCCGGCGGCATCTCGATCCGCAGGAACGCGATTGGATAACGCCCCGTTAACACCAATCCCCGATACGCTTCGCTCAACGCATGTTGCAAAGCCCGATCGCGAATGGCCCGGCCATTGAGCAGCACATATTGCATCTTCGGATGACTGCGCGTCTGACTAGGATGGGCAGCATAACCCGTCAGTCGAACTTCACCCTCGACGCTTTCCACGGCAATCAGGGCATCGGCAAGATCGCCGCCAAATACTGCCGCGATGCGCTCGGTCCAAGCTTCAACCGGTGGCAAATCATAAACTGTTTTGTCTTGATGTCGCAGCGTGAAATGAATCTGTGGAAAGGCCAACGCAACCCGGGTGAACGCCTCGCTAGCGTGCCCCAATTCGGTTTGGGCGGTGCGCAAAAATTTCCGCCGCACCGGAGTGTTGAAGAACAAATTGTGCACTTCGATAGCTGTGCCCACAGGACATCCGCACGGCGCTACCGCCTCAGCGTGCCCACCGCTGACAACAATCTCCGCTCCCGCTTCGGCATCTGCTGGCCTGCTCCGCAACACCAAACGGCTGACTTCGGCAATTGAAGCCAGCGCTTCACCGCGAAAACCCAAGCTGCCGATGCGGAACAGATCGTCCGCCTCGGAAATTTTACTGGTCGCATGCGGCGCCACAGCCAATGGCAGTTGCTCGGCAGAAATTCCGCAACCGTTATCAACCACGCGGACCAATTCCGCGCCCCCCTGCCCCACCGTCACATCAATCCGTGTCGCTCCGGCATCAACCGCATTTTCCAAGAGCTCCTTCACCACACTTGCCGGCCGTTCAATGACTTCGCCTGCGGCGATTTTGTTGACCACACTCGGCGATAGTTGACGTATCAGCGGCATATCGGCTTCTTGCTTTTACAGGCCGTATTCTTTGATCTTCCGATACAATGTCCGCTCACCAATACCCAGCATTTCAGCCGCCTGCTCGCGGTTCCCACCGGTCAGTTTGAGCGTTTCCGTAATGACGATTTTTTCAATTTCTTCCAGTGGTTTGCCGACCAGAGACATAATTCCGGCCTCCGCAGCATTGTCGGTGCTCCCTACCCCGCCGGTCACAGCGCCGGCCGCCGTTTGTCCGCTGAATTCCATGGGCAGATCGTCGACGTCTAACACTCCGTCGAAATCGACCACAATCATGCTTTCAATCGTGTTGCGAAGTTCACGCACATTGCCCGGCCATTTGTAACTCATTAGCTTGATCCGCGCCGCGGGCGACATGCTTTTGATCTGCTTTTGGTGCCGCTTGGCAAACTGCCGAATGAAATGCTCAATCAACAACGGAATATCTTGTGCCCTGTCGATCAATCGCGGCAATGAAATCGTCACCACTTTCAACCGGTGATACAAATCACTGCGAAACGTTCCGGCGGCAATCGCATCTTCCAAATTTTGATTCGTGGCCGACAGAATTCGGACGTTCACCTTGATTGGATCATTGCTACCCACACGCGTGATCTCGCCGCTCTCTAGCACACGCAACAACTTGATTTGTGTCGGCGGCGGCATATCGCCCACCTCATCCAAAAACAGCGTGCCGCCATGGGCGTACTCGAACTTTCCGACCCGATCGGTTGAGGCATCAGTAAACGCACCCTTCACGTGGCCGAACAATTCGCTTTCCAAAATGTTTTCGCTCAAGGCCGCACAGTTAAGCGCCACAAACGGCTTGGCTTTACGCGGACTGTTTTGGTGGATCGATTGCGCCACCAACTCCTTGCCGGTTCCCGTTTCGCCCGTGATCAGCACGCTGGCATCGGTCGGGGCAATTCGCCGCAGCCGCTCGATGACGGCGTTCATTTGCGGGCTGGAGCCGACTACGCCTTCGAAGCCGTATTTTTCGTCCAGCCGGCGATTCAGCTCTTCATTAGTTTTGCGCAGTCGGGCAGATTCCGCCGCCTTTTCCGCGACTACCCGCAATTGGGCCAAATCCAGCGGTTTTTGCAGATAATTGAATGCCCCCTGCTGCATCGCCGAAACGGCCGAAGCCACCGTGCCGTGCCCGGTTGCCAAAACGACTTCCGCTTCGGGCAGCGACTGCTTCGTGCGTTTTAGCACCTCCAAGCCATCGATGTCGGACATTTTCAAATCGGTGATGACCACATCGTACGATCCATTTTCAATCATCCCCACGCCCTGCATACCTGAGGTGGCAACCTCGCATTGAAAGCCAACGCGCCGCAAACTTTCCGCCACGGTATTTGCATGGGCGGCGTCGTTATCGACAATCAGCACGTGAATGTCGGCGGCTTTGATGGCGGCAGCATCTACATCGGCAGCGGGTGTCATGCGGCCGATGATACCGGCTGACAGCGGCCCCTGGCTAGTGGCAGTGTTGGTCACGTTTTAGCCGCCTGATTGTGGCTCTCTTGCGAAACACCACCTAGCCGCGCCGGCGTGGGGAGTGCGATGGTGAACTTCGTGCCCCGCCCCACTTCGCTCTCCATGGCCATCCGGCCGTGGTGAGCGTCAACAATTTTTTTCGCCGTGGGCAATCCCAGCCCGCTGCCGCCGGATTTGGTCGAATAAAACGCTTCGAACATATGAGCCTGAACTTCCGGTTCCATGCCGCAACCCGTGTCGATCAAATCCAATAGCACCAGCCCGGGTAATTCGCGAGTGCGCACCACCAATTGCCCGCCACCGGTCATCGCTTGCTGAGCATTCAGAATCAAGTTCAGCAGCGCGGCCTGAAACGTTTCCTTGTCTAGTTGCACGGCCGGCAATTCCGGATCGAAATAGCGGATGACATCGATGTGGGCGTCGTCTGCCTGGGGTTGGTAGAAATCCAGCGCCCGAGCTACTTCTGCATTCAGATCCGCCGATTGCAGATTTAATTGCCCAACCCGCGCAAATCGCAAAAAATCGTTAAGCAAATTCTCCAGTCGCGTGCATTCGCTTTGCACAAGCTGGACTTTCGCCAGCGCCCGGCGAGAGCTCTGGTCATGAGATTCGGCCAAATCCTCGGCCAACAATTCCATGTTCAGCCGAATGGTCGACAGCGGATTCTTAATCTCGTGTGCTAGTCCGCCGGACAGCGCTGCTAATTCCGTGTATTGATCGGCCGAGTTTCGCTGACCGTCGCCGGAAGTTTTGCCAGTTTCAATCATCGAATAACCGTGAAAGCAAGGTCTCCCAACGAGCACCCTCACGGTCAGCAATTCTGCTTATTCTCGCCGACCGCGGCTTTCCGCACCTTCACGGTGATGGCCCGACGGGCCATTGCCGTTTCCTTCAGCGGGCGGTGCTCCGCCACCACCTAGTTCTCGGAGCGCCTGCTTGCGGCTGAGCTTCACACGGTCCTGATCATCCACGGCAATTACTTTCACCTGAATGTATTCGCCCATCTTTACCACGTCGCCGACGCTGCGGACGAATTCATCCGACAGCTCGCTGATGTGACACAGACCGTCCTTGCCGGGCAAGATTTCCACAAACGCACCAAAGTCTTTGATACTGGTAACGCGGCCTTCATAAATCCGACCGATTTGCACTGATGCGGTCAACGATTCCACCTGTTCCATGGCCGCCTTGGCACCCGCTGCATCGTCACTGGCAACAATCACCGTACCGTCGTCGTCGACTTCGATGACCGCGCCGGTACGCTCTTGAATGCCGCGGATGGTTTTGCCGCCCGGGCCGATCAATGCGCCAATCTTTTCCGGATCGATCTTGGTTCGCAATAGCCGTGGCGCGGTGGGCGAAATATCGCTGCGCGGCCGTGGAATGGCCGTCAGCATCTTCCGTAAAATCTGGATCCGCGCGTCACGCGCTTGTTGCAACGTGCCGTCGATAATTGCTTGGCTGATGCCATCGATTTTCAGATCGAGCTGAATGCCGGTAATGCCTTTTTGGGTGCCGGCAACTTTGAAATCCATGTCGCCAAAGTGATCTTCGTCGCCAATGATGTCGGTCAGCAAAATCCATTGGCTGTCCGAGTCTTTCACCAGCCCGATGGAAATGCCCGCCACGGGGTTGCTGATCGGCACGCCGGCGGCCATCAAACCCAACGTCGCGCCGCACACGCTAGCCATGGAACTGGAACCGTTCGATTCGAAAATGTCGGAAATTACGCGAATGGTGTATGGAAATTCCTCCGGAGGTGGTAGCACCGGCTTCACGCTCCGCTCGGCCAGCGCCCCATGACCGATTTCCCGCCGGCCGGGACCACCCAATCGCTTTACTTCACCGACCGAAAACGGCGGGAAGTAATAGTCGAGCATGAATTTCTTGGCGTACTCTTCGAACAAACCGTCCACCCGCTGCTCGTCCTTGCTGGTTCCCAGCGTCACGGTGATTAACGCTTGCGTTTCACCACGTTGAAACACCGCCGAACCGTGCACGCGCGGCAGCACGTCAACCAAGCACTCAATGTCGCGCAATGTTTTATTATCGCGCCCATCGGCTCGGGTGCCGGAAAGAATCAGATCGCGCATCACGCGCTCCTCCAGCTTGTGCCAGGCCGTGCCGAAAGCAACCGGCGAAATGGCTCCTTCCGCCGCAGGATCTGGAATCAACTCCGCTTGCGCCTTTGCTTTGAGTTCACTCACCGCGGTGGCCCGATTTTGCTTGCCCACGGTCTGTTTCGCCGTTTTGAACGCGTTGTAGTATTTCGATTTGAGCTTGTCGTACACGCCGTCGTCGGGCGCGGGCACAAATTCTGCCTTTTGCACCTGAACTTTGGCGGCCAACTCTTCCTGTAGCACGACAATTTCCTTGATGATCCGGTGGGCTTCCGCTAAGGCTGCGGACATTTGTTCTTCCGGCATCTCACGGGCAAAGCCTTCAATCATCAGCACTGCATCGCGGCTACCGGAAACGATCAAGTCCAGTTCGCTTTGTTCCAGTTGATCCTGCGTTGGAAACGGCACAAACTTGCCGTCGATCATCCCCAACCGTACCGAGCCAATCGGACCTTGAAACGGCAGGGGCGAAAGACCCAACGCCGCCGAAGCGCCGTTCATGGCCAAGATGTCGCCATCGTTCTGGCGATCACTCGCCAGTACAAACGACTGAATCTGTACTTCGTCGTAAAAGCCGACGGGAAATAACGGACGGATCGGCCGATCCATCAGCCGCGAGGTCAGCGTTTCCTTCATCGTTGGGCGGCCTTCTCGCTTTAAGAAACCGCCGGGAAATTTTCCTGCGGCTGCCGTTCGCTCACGGTAATCGCAGGTGAGCGGGAAGAAGTCGCCGCCGCCTGCTCGCGGTGGTCCACTGGCCACCGCGGTAATTACCACGGTGTCGCCATAACGCACCAGGCAAGCGCCTGCCGCCTGCTTGGCGAGATAACCGGTTTCAATCGAAAATAAGCTGTCCCCAATTTGCTTTTCTACTCGGGCTTTCAATGTTTGGTTCCTGTGTGAATTGTGAACGCTGTTTGTGTGCGTCTATAGGGTAGTTTGTCTTGGTGTGTGAGTGCGTGCTTCGTCCAGTCATGCAGAGACGTGGCTGCCTCAATAACAGCCACTGCCGCAGGCACAAAGACGCCGAGGCAGTTTAGACAACCGGCGCCTACTTGCGAATTTCCAGCCGCTTGATGACGTCGAGGTAGCGCTGTGGATCAACCGTTTTCAGGTAGTCCAACAACCGTCGCCGCCTGCCGACCATCATGAGTAACCCGCGACGGCTGGCGTGATCCTTCGGATGCACCTTGAGGTGTCCCGTCAGTTCGCCAATCCGCGTGGTCAACAGCGCAACCTGAATTTCCGGCGATCCGGTGTCTTCCTTTTTGCGCCTATAGCTGCCGATCAATTCCTTTTTGCGCTCTTTGGTAATGGCCATCTGTTTGTGGATGATCCTCCACCCTGTCCGTCACCCGCCGACAAATTCAGAATGCCGCCGACCGATGGGCAGGAATTGCTAAAATCCTAGCCTTAAATATTGCCAACAATTTAGATAACCAATTTATCAGTTGGCTTAAGATTTGCAAGGGGACGATTTTCGTCCCGGTGCAGGTCTTCTCGTTCCGTCTCCCCGATTTCTGCCATCCGCCCGCGTTTTTCCTAAATTGCATCTCTGGGAGCTACGACACTATTGCACCTTGGCAAAGTCGGCCATGTCGCCCGCGGCGCGGGTGGCCAGTGCTTGCCAGGTTTTCAGGTCGACGCTATCGGAAACGGAGTGGACTGAGCCGTCCATAAACAGGGTGTTTACCAGCCCGTTATGGTAACTCCGCGAGGTAACCACTGAATAAGAAACCGC
>DASXPQ010000413.1:0-2334 GCA_036493575.1 Pirellulales bacterium | reverse complement strand
TCCTTTCGCCCCGATTTGCTGAAAATTGGCTTGCGCACCGGTGTCCAACTAAAACACAAACGGCACCATTCGCCAAGTTTCGGTTTTATACTGCGCGTATTCGGGATAGCGCACTGTCACCAATATCTCTTCGCAATATATTCGCAGCAAAGCGCTGGCCAAAACGAGCACTCCACACAGCGCCGCGCACCAAGACCAGTGCCCCACGATTCCCGCCCAAGTGAACAAGCACATCGCGGTATAAATCGGATGTCGGATATACCGATACGGGCCGTGCGTCACCAACCCGCCTGCCGTCGGATTGGCCACCACATGATAGCTTCGCAGCCCGAAGGCAACGCGGGCCCATAGAAACACTGAAACGGCCAGCACTTGCACGACAATGACCAGCGGAGATGCAGTAAACAAATTCCCAGTGAGCAACAAAGCAAGCAATCCGCCGACCATCCCCAAGTAGCCGATGATCGACAACGCTTTCAGCATCATGAGCAGTCCGCGAGGCTTAAACAGTTCGGCCGTAAAGCACTAGCCAGTCTGCGCCTGCGGCATGGTTCCGTGCGTCAATTGACTACGAATCCGCTCGAATTCTTCGTGACTAGCAAAATGGATCACAATTTTGCCTTTCCCCTTAGCGGTCTGGCTAATTTGCACCTTGGTTCCCAACACGGCTTTAAACTCCTGCTCCAACGATGCCACTTGTCGGCCGCGGGTTCGCCGGCGTGAAGATCCGGCCGGGTGCGCTTCGCCGTTTTCGTCAACAACGGCTAGTTGCACATCGCCGGTTTGATCCAACATTTCTTGAACCAGCTGCTCGGTCGCACGCACGCTGAGTTCCTCGGATTGAATCTTTTTGCACAATTCAATCTGTTTTTCGTGATTACCCAGGGGCAACAAAGCTCGGGCGTGGCCAGCGCTAATCACTCCCTTACGGACCGTTTCCTGCACATCCTCAGGCAATTCCATCAAGCGGATAAGATTGGCCACCGTCGAGCGATCAATCGCCAGCCGTCCCGCCAATTCTTCCTGCGTACAGCCGTACGTGGCCAAATACTGCTGAAACGATGCCGCCTTTTCCAAGGCGTTCAAATCCTTGCGTTGCAAGTTTTCGATAATCGCCAGCTCAGCTACTTGCCGATCGTCCGCTTCCCGCACCTGTGAAGGCACTTGTGTCCAACCGGCTTTAATGGCCGCCCGTAACCGGCGCTCGCCAGCAATGAGTTGATAGCGGCCACCTAGCGGTCGTACCACAATCGGTTGCAATAGGCCGTGATCGCGCAGGCTTTGTGCCAGAGCTTCCAAATCCGCATCGTTAAAATCATCGCGCGGCTGGTGCGGACTGCCGTCGATTTCATACACACTTAGCTGCTCAATGCCCCCGGCGGCTGGTTCCATGATGGCCGTATCTTCGCTCGGGATCGATCCGGATTGATCCATTGCGGAATTATCGCTCCCCTCGCCTGTGCTGCCAAAAGGATGGCCCAACAGGGCTTCCAATCCTCGGCCCAATCGACGTGATGTACTCATTGAAAAATCCTCCGTGGTATTGTTCGGTCAAATCCGGCATGTCCTCACGCCGGTATGCTTTGTTTTGTTACCGTCTACCGCCTACCGCTTACTGTTCTTCACGCCGCTTCCAGCACTTCGCGGCACAGTTCCACATACGCTTTGGCGCCGCGGCACCGCGGAGCATAATCGATCACCGCCAGCCCATGGCTCGGCGCTTCGCTCACAGCCACATCTCGCGGCACCACGGTTTGGAACACTATTTCTCCGAAAAACTCCCGCACCTGCTGTTCCACCTCGCGGGTCAGTTCCAGGCTTTCATCCACCATCGTGAGCACAATGCCGCCGAATTGCAGCCGTTGCGGCTTCTCCTTCATTACCTGGCGAATCACTTCGATCATTTGTGCTAGCCCTTCCATGGCGAAGTACTCGCATTGAATTGGCATGATCACTTCTGTGCTATTAGCCAGCGCTGTTCGGGTCAGTTGCCCCAGCGAAGGCGGACAATCTACTAACACAAATTCGTAACTGCTCAGCCCGCTGGCCATATGCTGTTTCAATGTGGCCACTTGGCTGGCCGGCCCGGTCAGCGCTTCGACGTCTTGAAAGTTGCGGCTCCCTGGCAGCAGTTCCAAGCCCTGGGTAGCGGTTGTCAGCAGCGATTCCCGCCAGGGTGCTTGCGATACCAGCGGATGTCGTGCGGCAGGTTTGTGCCCCACGCCGCTTGTGGCGTTGCATTGCGGGTCCAAATCGACCAGTAGCGTCTGCTTGCCGGCCAGCGCCAATCCAACGGCCAGATTGACCGCCGTGGTCGTCTTGCCGACGCCTCCT
>DASXPQ010000412.1:0-4402 GCA_036493575.1 Pirellulales bacterium | reverse complement strand
CAGGTTGGCAGTCCATTAACATTTTAGATAGCGCGGCAAACTAACCGCGAATGCAAAAGGGGCGCTACGGCGGGGTTGGGCGCGCCACTTCGTTGGCAGAGCAAAGTTCGATTTCTATCTGCGATTATAAAGCGGCCCTGGCGCAGAAGTACAGGGCGGAAAAGAACCGCCCGGACCAAACCGCAAGCGAGACTACGCTTTAGTACAAACTCGTTGTGGTTTCAGTCCAGCCGACGATGGGTGCTTCGGGGGGCAGCACGAAGATTTCCACGCGGCGGTTGCGGCGACGTTCTTCGGCGGAGGCGTTGGAGGCGATGGGCTCGTGATCGCCAAAGCCGGAGACGCCGATGCGCTGCGCCGGCACGCCAGCTTGTTTGAGATAATCGGCGACGGCCAAGGCGCGGGCTGCGCTTAAATGGAAATTGTCTGGAAAGCGATCTCGGACTTCGTGCTTGGTGATTTTAAGTGCGTCGGTATGGCCGACAACCATCAGTTTTAAATCTCGCGATTCTGGCGCACGCAGAATGTGCGCGAATTCTTTGAGCATTTGCTGGGCATCGTCTTTCAGCTCGGCTTCGCCGGGATCGAAGAGGACGTCGGAATCGAGCTTGGCGGCGCCGGTGGTGGTGTCGAACTGCAAGCTGGGAAAGCGCCGCGATAGGTTTGCCAGCTGAGTGCTCAAGCCGGACGGCAGGCGGTTGCCGTTGCCGTCGGATAATTCAGTTTGCAGGGCGGCCAGGCGCTTGCGATCGGCCTGCGATTGCTGATCGAGCGCAGCCAACTGCTCTTCCGACTGGATGAGCCTATCTTCCAGCTTGTGATTATGCGTTTGGAGGTTTTGGAGTTCGGCAATTTGTGCCTGGCTTTGCTCGGCCAATAGACGGTTTTGAGTTTGCGCAGCGGTAAGCTCGCTACGTGGCGCAAACGCACAGCCGGATAAGCCGACGAGCAAGCACGCCACAGCCAGCAGGCTGCCGACGGCGAGAAGGCGGGCGGCGATGTGCAGCCGCGAGAAGATTTGGTTGAATTTAAACATCGTTCGACTCCTTTCGAACGCAGGATTGTCAGTGATCAGTAGTTCGTGCCCAGTGCAAATTAACGACTGACAACGGACAACTGACGTTAATCACTTTTCCATCCAGCCGACTGTCTTGCCAATGGAATCCAAAATGGAACTGTTTACCGAATAGGGACCATTCCAGCCCCACATGTTGCGCATCAGGTCGAAAGTCATCATGCCACATAACATCAAGAGCACTGCACAAATGGAAAGGACGGTGATGTTAGCAGCGGTGTACGGTGCTTCCGCGGGAGCGACTGTCGGTGCGCCACCCATCATGGCCGCCGACGGAGCGAATGCCGAACTCGGCGCCAACACCGGCGATAATCCGCCAAATGCCGATGTGGTGGGTTCTTCTTCCAACAACCCCGCGCCGCCGGCCGCACCGGCGAACATGCCTGAACTAAGCTCGTCGTCCGTATCGAGCGCAATTACCTGTGAGCCGCTGTCGGATGATTCCTCGCCAGTTTCATCCATGGCCGTGAGCAGGAAATCCTCATCGGGCTTCAAACCCGGTACCGGCGCTTCAGCCGCGAGTTCTTCCGTTATTCCCAGATCGTCCAGCGGCATATCGAGCAACCGCCGGGCTGAACTTCCAAGCGAGAGCGGTTGATCGAGCGACAGACCACTGTCCGACGGACTAATAAGCTGGATGCCACTGTCATTGGGGCTTTGCGTAACGTCGCTTCCGGACTTACTTCCGAGCACGACTTCCAATTCTTCATCGCCCAGTTTGATCGAAGAGCCGGAAGTCTTTTTAGCAGGCTCCGCGGGTTTGGCTTGACCTTTGCCGGTAGTGCCTGGGTCCATGAGTTTTAATTCGTCATCGGAGAGCTGCAGAGCATCGGACCCGAAAATTTTATCGCTGCCGGTTTTTTCGTCCGGTGCGCTGGGAACGAGCTTCACGTCGGCAAACGCCGCCAGGCTGGAATCGCCAACCAGGCTGAAACCCGAAGAGCCGGCGTCTTTACCGACGTTGGTATCGCTGGCCGTGAGAACATTTCTGGAATCTTCCGTGGGATTGCGCGGCAGTTTGAGACCGCTTTCGGTTTTAATGACCATGCTTCCGCCCGGAGCTGCGGCGGAAGCAGCGAGCAAATCGGCATCGTCATCCAACGAAATGACGTCTTCCGCCTTGGGCGGTGCGGCCTTCGCGGGAGCTGCGGATTTAGAAATTGTAGAGGGCGGCAAATCAAGATCTTCGGCGGGCCCTTCGTCGGGTTTGCCAATAATGGTGCTAGCGCCCTCCATGCTCGATTTGCCCATCTCGACCTCGCTGAGCAAAATCGAATCGATTTCATCGCCCACCGAAAGTTCGATGTCATCCGAATCTTTGCCGGCCGTTTCTACCGTTTCTAAATCTTTGCCGATGACGCTGTCGCCGCTGTCCCAAACCGGAGCGTCTTCCTCGGCCGGCGGTTCAGGCTTTTCCGCCTGCATATCGTCGCGGTACCGTTCAATATCTTCCTGCTTGTATTTCCACTGATCGCCGTCTCGGTACGGAAACAGTTTCTTCCGATCGCGCAGCGAGGAAACCTGCTCCGCGGTAATTCCTAAAATGCGGGCGGCTTCTTCTTGATCGATTAGCTTGCGTGCCATAGATGCTCAATTACCAGTGTGAGGCTCTCGTGGTTCCAACTGTGCTCTAACTTCGCGCGGCAGCGGGCTGGTGCCGTTGAAATCGTCGATTTGTAAATCTCCAGAAATATTCCTGACGCTTTTGAGCGTAATGCCGCCGCTGGGCAAATCGATATGGTAGACACAAATCACACGTTTGATCGGATCGATCACGGTGATTTGCTGTCGGCCATTATCAACCTGCGTGGGCAAAGCAATGAGCTCGCCGGTTGGATCGTATACTGAGGGACGCTGAGCGAAGACGGCGCTCTCGTGACCGAACAACGATCCCATGAGAACGACAATCAACGCACCACCGATCGCCCCAAACAGCGTGGTTTTCATGGTTTACCTTCCTTGGTTCCAGGGCCACGGCGATCCAATATCCATTCTAAAAGCCCGATTTTGAAATACAACAGTTGGACGAAGGCCAAATAGCAGACTTAAGCCTTGGCTCCGCTTATAGTTGGCGCGAAAGCGCACCGCGAGAATACACGGGGCGGGAAGTGTAGCGATGGCGGTAAGACGGGGCAAGACCGCTTTTATTGTGCTGGGCGGCCTTGTTTCGGGGTTATATTGCCAAGCCGCTACGAGCCACCCAAAATGGCCAAGGCCAGGAAAAAGCTAGCAGCGCCAAGCGAATTAGTTGCTTGATCCAGATGTAATGAGGAGACAGCATGGATTCAAAAAAAGTGGCTCTTATTACCGGCGGCGGTCGGCGCCGCATCGGCTGGAATGTGGCGGAGACGCTGGCAAAGCGAGGTTATTCAATTGCCTTGCACTACCGCACTTCTGGATCCGAAGCGGAAGAAAATGTCCAGCAAATTGTGAAACAGGGAGGCGATGCCGCCGCTTTTGGCGCTGATTTGACTGATGAGAAACAGGTCGGCACGATGGTGGAGCAGGTGCAAAAGCGTTTCGGGAGAATCGATGTGCTGGTCCACACCGCCGCGCTTTGGCACCCTAAAAAATTGGAAGAGGTAACCGCTGCTGATATGCGCGGGTTCTTGGAAATCAATACGCTGGGCACGTTTCTTTGTTGTCAGCAGGCGGGATTAGCGATGGCTAAGCAACCTGAAGGGGGTTCGATTGTTGTTTTCGGCGATTGGGCATGCATTCGTCCGTATGCAGACTACGCTGCCTATTTTCCATCCAAGGGCGCTATTCCGACATTAACATGGACGATGGCGGTTGAACTGGCGGCGCGGAATCCACGCGTGCGGGTCAACTGTATTTTGCCGGGACCGGTCATGTTGCCTGCTGATTTGCCGGCCCACGAGCGCGAGCAGGCGATTCGAGGAACGCTGGTGAAGCGCGAAGGGAGCCCGCAAAATATTGTGCTGGCGGTGCTGCACTTTATTGAGAACGATTTTGTCACTGGGACTTGCTTGCCGGTCGATGGAGGCCGCAGCGTCTATGCGCCGGACAGTGATCATTGAAGCTAATTGGTGAAAAATGCGATTCCGGTTATCCACCATGAAGCGATTCGTACTGCTGTTAGCGTCGGCGCTTGCATTAATTGCCACGACACGCATCCATTCTGCGCAGGCCGACGAACCTGCTGTCCATGAAACCGATCAACAGCGCGATGCGCGCTTGGCGTGGTGGCGAGAGGCGCGGTTTGGAATGTTTATCCACTGGGGGCCGGTGAGCCTTAAGGGGACCGAAATTAGTTGGTCGCGCGCAGCTCCTAGGCAAGGCTGTCCGAGCAAATCGGTCGGCACG
>DASXPQ010000411.1:0-2505 GCA_036493575.1 Pirellulales bacterium | reverse complement strand
ATCGGTATTCTGCTCAATCCGTTTGATTTGGCGGAAAAAGCAGGCTCTCTTCCTCCGCTCTGCTTGAATTGCAGTTTCTCGCCGTAACCCGTGCTTGGTAGTGGGGTTAAATGGGTGGCCTGATATAATGTTCGCGACCGGCCGATGGGACTTTGCAGCGGGCGAATATACTAAAAGTATGTGCCCTAAACTCTTTCACCGCATGGCGCTGAGCACCACGTGTCAGTAATGGCGGTCGACTTCCGGCTGTGAGAAAACGGATGCAACAAATACGACTTCTGGTCTGCGCGTCGCTTGCTCTGGCCGTGATGGCAATAGTGCCCGCGGCGCGCGCGGCGGACGCCACGTTTGTCGGCGTGTTGTCCTTGGCCAGCGATGCTCAGGTGGCCAAGCAATTGTCGCTTTCTGACGATACCCGCCACGCGCTCGATCGGCTTATCAAACAGCGCGAAAGTGATGCCTTGGAATTGTGGCAAGAAGTAAAGGATCTAACGCCGGACGAACGGGCGGCAAAGCTCGCACCCTTCCGCCAAGAGTCGGAGCAGATGGGACTGAAGCTGCTAACCGACGAGCAACGTAATCGCTTGCAGCAACTGCGGCTGGAGCGCGACGGCTTGGCATCGCTAGCCGATCCGGCCATCTCCAAACAGCTACAGTTGAGCGCAGATCAACAAGCTAAAATTGCTGACATTATGAAAGAGCGGGAGAAATCCCTCGCCAAGGCCCCGCCGCAACAACGTAAGAGCCAACAGGCATATTACGAACGCGCGCTCAGCGACGTCATCACGCCGGAGCAGCACACCCGCTGGGAACTGCTTGCCGGCGGAGTGGGTGAAAACGGCACGGCTAATTCTAACGACATTGGTGCCAGCGAATCAAAATCATCGGACAGCGCTGGTTCGCCAGATGGCGCTAATGCATCGGACAGTACCAAATCGGCGAATAGTGCAGCGACGAATGCTGCGGCAAAGTCAACCGGCTCTACCTCGGACGTAAAGACTTCGTCCGATGGAAAAACTGAGAAGACCGACGGCTCTGCAACTGCCGCCAAAGATACAACTTCATCCGGCTCCGGTAAATCGGCTGGCAAATCGGCGGCCGCAGCGAATGCGCTAAAGAAATCTGATAGCGGCAAACTGCTGTTTAACTTCCGCTATGCGCCCTGGAAAGAAGTGTTGGAACTGTTTGCCGAGAAGGCCGATCTGTCGCTGGTGATGGACGCCCCGCCGCCGGGCACGTTCAACTATCAGGATGACCGGTCGTACGATATTGCCCAGGCCATCGACGTTTTAAACAGCGTGTTGCTCACCCGCGATTATGCACTAGTCCGGCGCGATCGCATGTTGATGGTGGTCAGTCTGAAAGACGGCATTCCACCGAACTTGGTTCCCACCATTTCGCTGGACGAACTGGCCAACCGTGGTAAATACGAATTGGTTTGCGTGCCATTTCCAATCAACAAGCTTAGCATCGACGAGGCCTCTCAAATCGTTAAGCCGCTGCTCACGATGCAGGGCAGCCTGCAAGGCACCATGGTCCCGCTTCCGCAAGCCCATGAATTACTGATTACCGACACCGGCGGTAAACTACGGACGATCAAAGACATTTTAGATCGCAGCGAAAATCCGGAGCTCAGCAGCCGCGATGACTTGCGACATTTTGAAATGCGCTATGCGGCTACCGCCGACGTGCTTTCAATCGCCAAGCAATTGCTGAACATTCCTGCGGATCAAAGCAACAATTCGGCGAATACTTTGCGGCTAATGTTGGAACCGGGCGGCAAGCGAATTCTTGCCAGCGGTCGGCCGGAGATGATCAACCGCATGGCCGAAATCGTCAAAATGCTGGACGTTCCCGGCCGCGGCGGCGAATCATACGCCGACGAGCAATTGGAGTTCGAAGTCTATCCAATCACGTCGGTCGATCCTGCTCTGGCCATGTCCGTCATGCAAACGCTGCTCTCTGGCCATCCCGATGTCAAACTAAGTCAGGATGCAAAAACCGGATCACTGATGGTTTTGGCCCGGCCTAGCGAGCACTCTACAATCCGGGCTACGCTCGATCAAATGCAGCACGAGGGACAAAAAATCGATGTCATTCAGCTTCGTGCAGTCGATCCAGAAAAGGCCGTCGTTGCCATTAACAAACTATTTGCCGGCAGTGACGAAAAAGTATCGGCCAATGCGCCAAAAGTAGAAGCCGAAACCACGCTGCGGCGGTTGTTAGTTCGTGGCACCGATGCCCAGGTGGCGCAAATTCGGGCAATGGTTTCCAAAATGGAAGGGCCCGATACCGACATCGCCGGCGCCGGCGATCGTGGCAACATCCGCATGGTGCCGCTAACAGGCCGGCAGGCTCGCGTGGCTCTGGACCAATTGCAGCAGCTGTGGCCGGCCACGCATCAGAATAAAATTCACATCGTCACACCCGGTGGCGGTTATCCGGAAATTCGACCTGGCAGCGGCGGAGCAGCACCTGCACCGAATAGTGGCAGCGGCATTATCG
>DASXPQ010000410.1:0-5841 GCA_036493575.1 Pirellulales bacterium | reverse complement strand
TTTTGTGGGGATCACCTCCGCTCAGCGCCGTTGCATACATCCTATAAATAGTATCTTGGATATCTGAAGCGCGATCATAGCATTGAAGTTCCAGAAGCTCATCGACAATATTTTGAAGTGGACCAGTACGTCGTAAACTATCCAACGTTTCGATCGATTTAAGATTCGAACGGACCTCTTCGAGGACTGTCAGTGCCGCGGATTGATCGCCAGCCAACCGACGACATACCGCCAAGCACCAGGCGGTATACAAACTGTCGGCATGGTTCGGTCCCAGCACGCGATATCGAACCGCCAGCAATGGCTCAAATACATCGGCAGCTTCCTTATATCGGCCGAGGTCTCGCAGGCACGAGCCATAGTTGTACACAGCGAACATGGCACGTGGGTCTTCCACGCCCTTGACCTCGCGCAGCCCGATCGCCGCAGGTTGGGCCTGCTCGACAGCCTTCGCGAACATTGCAGTGTCTCCGGACTCCCCTCGCCAACGAAGCACCCAAGCATAGGCGCTCTGAGCGTCCAAGGTCAGTGGATGTCGTGGTCCTAACGCTTCGCGAGCTTGTCGATACGTCTTCTCGCTGAATTCAAGAGCCTTGTCGTCCTTGATTTGCATCAGTACTAAGCCTAAATGGATCGCCGTTTGTATCGTATCCGGATGTCTTTCTTCAAGAACTTTGGTTTGATCTGCCAAGGTCGACTCCAATACCTCTATGGCCTCGGTATACCGATTTGCCTCGTACAGCGCGAGTCCTAAATTGGAACGGCTTTTCATGGTGCTGGTATCTAAAGCGCCGGTCAATGTTGTGCGTAGCGATATCGCTTTCTCGAGTTGCTCGATCGCCTTCCTCGGCTGGTCAATCCCGCTGTACGCTTCGCCGAAACGATCGTGGACTACGGCGCGTTGTTCCGGATCGTCGGGAAATCGTTCGTCGATTCTGCCGGCCGCAAGATCCAATGCTTCCAACAAACTGATGCCAGCCCGTCCCGACCGATTGGGGTCGGCTAAGCCAAAGACAGTTTCGGTGAAAAAAGCATTGACCCCTTCGGCACGCTTTTGTTGCAATTCCGCTTGCTTACGCTGTAACTCAGCTTGTTCCAAAGCGACTTTGGTCGCGGTTGCTTCCCGTGACGCCGAGGCGGCAAAAAACGAAGAAACAACGACTCCCAAAGCTAGAATCGCGAAGACTGCGGCTGCCAAACTCGCAATAATTGGATTCCGCCGGCACCACCGCCAGCCGCGCTCAACCCGTCCAAGCGGTCGTGCCTGAATCGGCTTGCCAGTTAAATATCGCTGCAAATCGTCAGCCAGCTCTTGTGCCGTATGATAGCGCTTTGCGGGCTCCTTCTCCAAGCATTTGAGTGTGATCGTTTCCATATCGCGCGGGATGTTGGCATTCAGTTTCCGCGGGCTGGGTGGCTCTTCGTCTAGAATTTGCACAATCAGCATCCGCGCTTCGCCGCGGAAGGGTAATTCCCCTGTGAGCAGTTCAAACAGAATCACACCCAGTGAGTAAATGTCGCTGCGACGGTCGGCGCGATGGCTATCGCCCCGGGCTTGTTCAGGCGACATGTAGGCCGGCGTGCCCATTACCTGTCCATCCACGGTCATCGTCTTTTCACCGGTTTCGCGGCGGGCCAAACCGAAGTCGATGACATGCGGATCGCCATCCCGATCGACCATGATGTTGCCCGGCTTCAAATCGCGGTGTACGACGCCCGACTGATGCGTATGCTCGAGCGCCTCGGCAATCTTGACGACCATTTCCGCCGATTCGCGCGAAGTGAGCCTTTGACCGGTGAGCCATTCCCTGAGATTGGCCCCGTCGATAAAGTCGGTGACTATGTAAACGGTATTCTCTTCACGCCCGACTTCATGCACGCCGGCAATGCGCGGATGCTTCAGTTGTGCGGCGGCCCGGGCATCGCGCAAGAACGCGTCGGTTTGTTGCGGATCGAGATCGCGCTCTCGCGGAATTTTAACCGCCACGGTGCGCTGCAACTGCGTGTCGCGGGCTTTCCACACCGAGCCAAACCGGCCGATTCCCACTTCTTCCAAGAGTTCAAAGTGGCCCAGCACCCGCACGCCGGGGCGGTAAGAATTGGTGGCATCCATGCCCACCAGGCTGAAATTGCTGCCGCAGGAAGGGCACAAGATATCGGTCCAGGAAGAACCCTCGACCGATTCAAATGGCACGTGGCACTGCGGACAGCGAATTTGCATTTGCCACTTCTAAGGTCGCAATTGGACGTGTCGATTTGACTAATGTTGATTATCCGTTCATCTGCTCGGCTTGTAAATCTCGTGGCCGCGTCGAAGTCATTGCGATTAGGCAATTATTTGGGCCTGAACCTCTCCCTGTCGCATCAACCTAATCGCTTTCAATTGTTCCAACAAACCACCGAATTCTGAATCGCGCGTCAATTCTCAGGAACCCATACGTTTGATATCACCGCCCAGGAGTGCCAAGAGCTCATCCGAAATATCCGGCTGAGAGTTTGGGGTCATTTTTGCTTCCAGAATGCGCCGGAAAACGAAGTTATATCGCTCGCCGATCAGCTATCGCCAGTCGCCGCTGAGTTCGAAGGCTGCCCAGTAGAACGGCGGTAAGCGGCCTTCGTTGGCGGACTTTTCGTCGAAAAATTCTAAGCCTCGATTGGCCCCTTCGCGCAGCATCTTAAGTTGCGCCTGCCGGAGCGCTTCGAGCTTTGATAAGTGCTTGTCTTGGTCCCACAGATTTGCGTAGAAATCGGTCATCAGCAATTGGCTGGCTTTGTCGGGGATCTTCCACAGCGTGGTGACGGTGCTCTTTGCGCCGGCCAGTTGAAAGGCGCGTTGCAGGCCCAATACGCCTTCACCACCGGCGGTCCGCCCGAGACCAGTTTCGCAAGCCGATAGAGTGGCAAGCTGCACGTGACTCAGATCGAGCTCTTCCACTGCCAGGGCCGTGAGAATTCCGTCGTCTTGACCCAGTTCTGCCTGCTGATTGGCGCCGGCTAGCGCCAAGCCACATAACAAATCGGGATGATAGCCAGTGACATCTAGCGATCCGGCGCGCAGGTCGGATTTGAATTCAGATCCTTGGTCACCGCTTGTGCTTGCTAAAGCCGACTTTAATTCCGGAGGAGCAAAAAAACCGTGGGTCGCCAAGTGCACATAGCTGTAATGCGACATCGCCTCGCACACCGCTTGCTTGGTGGCTTGAGCTTTGCGTAGCGATTGGTGCTGGCCATCGGGAAAGCGCTGCTCGAAGGAATCGTTAATGGCCACAATCTCCGCCCGGGTGCCGTCTAGCGGTAAGAACATCCAACCACCGCCGTCCCGACTCAACGGTGCGCGCATGGCCAGTTCAACACTCGAAGCCTGAGGCACTAGCGCCGCTTTGAAATCGACTTCTCCCACGGTTAACAGCGAAGGCTGAGCACTATCTTTGTTGTCCTTGGATAGCGAAGAGGTCGCCGCCAGCAACTCGGGCAACAATCGAGGGATGGCAGCGGTAGCGATGGCAACATCTTCGATCAGATAGGTTCCTTCCTTCTTGCCAGGCAGCGCGGCCAGAGGGAAGCGATCCAGCGCCCCGTCGGGCGAAACCAGCACGGTGGTGGTCCCGGCGAGTTTATCTTCCAGCGGCTGCCAAACTAAACGGCGCAACTCGGAACCGTCGGTCGGGGAGTACTTTTGGCGCCAGCGGTCGACCAGATCGGCAATCGGTTTGGTTGGACCCAGCTCAATCCACTGGATCGGCTGCTGCGGACGGACCACAAATGCCGCCAGCCGCCGCTGCCAAGTTTCCTTTTGCCCCTTTTCATTGGGTGGCTGGTAATGACTGTATTCCAGCAGGTCGACGAGCGCGGTGTCCGCTGGCAGTGCACTCCGTAAATTGCTCGGGGTTCGTTTTTGCTGCTCTAGTTGACGGCGGTAATCGGCGTTGGCGGCGGCTAATTGTTGCTGCAGCGTTTCCAGGGACTCGTTCAAGTCCACCAGCTTTTGGCGATACTTCTCAGCCTGCTCCGGTTTGGGCGCAGCCCGCGACAGGCTGTCCAACTGCCGAGATGTTTCGGCAAGTTGGTTGTATAAGGCGGTCACTTTTGGATCGTGCTGCTGGCTGCGGAGTTGGC
Organism: Pirellulales bacterium; assembly: GCA_036493575.1. Classification (GTDB taxonomy): domain Bacteria; phylum Planctomycetota; class Planctomycetia; order Pirellulales; family JADZDJ01; genus DATJYL01. The sequence continues at coordinate 1,725 of DASXPQ010000410.1, read as the reverse complement.
GCATGGCTTGTTGCCGGGCTGATACCGAACCCTTCCAGGCCAGCACCTCGGCATACACCTGCTCCGCCGGTACGGCAGCTCCGCGAGTCACCGTTAGATAATTGTCGAGACGGCCCCGGACCATTTCGGCCATCCGCAACTGTTGCCGCTCCGACTGGACCACTGCCGTCAAATCTAATTGCTGCTGCGCTATTTCCAATGCTTTGTGCGACAGCGATTCGGCTTCGGCGTATTTCCCCAGACTGACGTACAACAAGGCTAGGCGGTTGAGGCTGAAGGCGTAGTCAGGATGTCTTTCCCCCAAAACCTCCTTGTAGATTGTCAACGCTTGCCGCATGAGCGATTCCGCTTTCGTGTATTCACCCATGTGCTGGTACAGGAGGCCCAGGTTGCGGAGGTCGGCGGCATAAAATGGATGTCTTTCCCCGATGGCATCCCTGCGGATCGCAAGCGCCTGCTTGAAGAGCGGCTCCGCACGCGCGTAATCTCCCATACTGACGTACAGCACGGCCAGATTATTGAGATTTTGGGCGTAAACCGTGTGTTTTTCCCCCAGCACTTCCTTGCGGATCGCGAGCGCCTGTTTAAAGAGCGGTTCCGCCTTGGAATAAGCATCCATGTAGTAATACAGCATTGCCAGATTATTGAGGCAAAGGGCGTATTCGGGATGATGTTCCCCCTGAGCTTCCTTGCGAATCGCGAGCGCCTGCCGCAATAGCGGCTCTGCACGGGTGTAGTCCCCCATCTCTTGGTAGAGCTCCGCCAAACTGTTAAGACTGTTAGCGTAGTCGGGACTCTTTTCGCCCACGACTTGCTTGCGAATTGAAAGTGCCTGGCGGAGGAACGGCTCGGCTTTTACGTAATCGCCCATGCTGTAGTAAAGCGTGGCTAGATTGTTGAGACTACTGGCGTAATCGGGATGCTGTTCCCCCAGGACTTCCTTGCGGATCGCTAGAGCTTGTTGATAGAGCGGTTCGGCCTTCGCATAATCTCCACTGGTGCAATACATCACAGCCAGATTGTTGAGGCTGGTGGCATACTCGGGATTCTTTTCTCCCAGGACTTCTTTGCGGATCACCAGCGATTGCAGATAGAGCGGTTCTGCTTTCGCGAAATCTCCCATAGTTTTGTAAAGCAGGCCAAGGCTGTTGAGGCAACCGGCATATTCAGGATTTTTTTCTCCCAGCGCTTCTTTGTAGATTGTGCAGGCCTGGCGATAGAACGGCTCTGCTTTCCCATAATCACACGCATTCCAATACAGTAAACCGAGCCAGGAACAAGCGGCGGCAATTTTGGGGTTGTCCGCCGGGAGGACCGATTCACGGAGCTTGAGTGCTTCAATTCCCAGGGGAATGGCGTCGCGATATTTCCTTTGATCGTTGAGCTTGCTGACTTGCGTCAACAACTCGTTGGCACGATCAAGTTGCTGTTGCTGCTCGGGCGTGTAATTCGATTTCTCTTCGGCAGGTTCTTTCGCAGATTGTGCGGCGGACTGCGTTTGCGCCGCCTGTTGGGCCACAGCGGGTTGGGCCGTGTACCACATCGACACCCACCCGGAACTTAAAATTACAAACAGCAGCGTGCCTGTAGAAAATTGGATACTCACCGCTGGCCCTTTAATGAGGTGCTCGCTAAAGCGAGCAGAGCTTTCCACCCGGAAAGAAATTTCCCCAAAGAATTTCCGCAATCAATATGAAACAAAAATCAGTATATCACCCTACTTTT
>DASXPQ010000409.1:0-1703 GCA_036493575.1 Pirellulales bacterium | reverse complement strand
GCGTACCGTGGTCGACTCACTGCCACCGCTTTCCGGTGAAGTGCGTTGGGGCTACGGCTGCCAGATTGGAATTTACGCGCAGCACGTTTATACGAGCCTGCCCGAAAGCCAGACAGTCTTGGAGTATTTGGAGTTTTGTGCGACACGAGGAACCAAGAGCCAGCACATTTTAGACTTGGCCGGCGCCTTGCTGTTTCGCGGCGACCAGGTGGAAAAATCGGTATCGGTTCTATCCGGCGGCGAGCGCGCCCGGCTCTGTTTAGCCGGACTATTGTTGGGTAATCACAACGTGCTAATCCTCGACGAGCCCGGCAACCATCTTGATGTCGATACGGTGGAAGCGCTGGCCAAAGCGCTAGTCGACTATCGAGGAACCGTTGTGTTCACCAGCCACGATCGCCATTTTCTAAAGCGCGTGGCCACATCGATTGTCGAAGTCCGCGACGGCCGCGTCGTGAATTACCGGGGCGACTACGAGGCTTATCTGTACTCTATTAATCAGGAAATCGATGTGGCCGAGCAGCAACAGACGGCGCGGCAAGCCAAAACGTCGCCCTCAGCAGGCAAGTCGCCCAAGACCGCTATTCGTGCCACCCCGCGGAATGACCGTGCGCACCGCAAAGAAATGGCGACATTGGAAAAAACAATTTCGCGCTTGGAGCAGCAAGTAAGAACCACAAACGAACAGTTATTGGCTGCCACCGATCCCGCCGAGGCTCTGCGCCTGCACCATGAACTAACCTCTCTGACGACCGAACTGGAAACGGCAGAACAACGCTGGTTTCACCTGCAAGAATAGAAACTTTTTGAAATGACGCAGCGATTGGCAGAATTTACATACAGTACACCCCACTGGATTCGAACCAGTAACCTTCGGTTCCGTAGACCGATGCTCTATCCAATTGAGCTAGGGGTGCTAATGTCCTATTGCGATTCGTCGCTTGCACTTAGCTAATGCAAGCGACCCGTTGTGCAGAGTTTTGTGCAGAGTTCGGGGAACATCTGCCGACGCTAATCACTAGGGACTCGTGATAGGAGGAAATGTTCATGCGAATGCCCAAACCCTTTTTCCGCAAACAGACGCAAACCTGGTACGTCGAAATCGACGGCAAACAACATAATCTCGGCCCGGACAAAGATGCCGCGCTGAAACAGTACGGCAACCTGATCGCGGGCCGAGAGACGATCACGGACGATACCCCAGTTTATACCGTTTTGCTGGCGTTTTTGGAATGGGATAAGGAACATCGGGCCGCCACCACGCATGACCAATACAAACGCCACATTCTGTCGTTTGCAGCAAGCATTCCGCAGGGGTTGACCGTCCGGGAATTGAAGAACTCGCACGTCAACCGCTGGATCGAGAAAAACTACAAGGGAAAGAGCGCGAATTACCGGCGAAACGCAATCCGAGCGGTCCAGCGTGCTTTCAATTGGGCGGCCGACGACGAACAGCTTATCAGCCGCAACCCGGTCAAGGGCGTCAAGAAACCGGCCTACACGCCATCGAACACGATCATTGAGCCGGAACAATGGGCGCAGTTGGTCGCGGCGCTGGAAGCGCAGGGCGAAAAGGGGCAGGCATTTCTGGATTTGATTACCTTCATGCGTCAAACCGGCTGCCGACCAAAAGAAGCGCGGACTGTCGAAGCCAAGCACTTGGATCGCAAAAACAAATGCCTCGAATTCGAGCGCGAAAAGTC
>DASXPQ010000408.1:0-14588 GCA_036493575.1 Pirellulales bacterium | reverse complement strand
CGGTCGCGAAGTGAACGAGTTTGTTGCCCGCGATTTGGGCCCCGAAGGACTATCGCGCAGCGTCGTGGTGGTAGCGACCAGCGACGAACCGGCTCTCCGCCGCGTACAAGCCGCTCAGGCGGCTACCGCGATTGCCGAATATTTTCGCGATCAGGGCCGCAACGTTTTGCTGCTTATGGATTCACCGACCCGTTTCGCTATGGCGCAGCGCGAAATCGGCCTGGCGGCCGGCGAACCGCCAACGGCTCGCGGGTATCCGCCCAGCGTTTTTTCGTTGTTGCCGCAACTTGTGGAAAGGGCAGGGCGGGCGGAGCGCGGCAGCATCACTGCCTTCTACAGCGTGCTCGTCGAAGGCGACGATCCGCAAGAACCCATCAGCGATGCCGTGCGTGGGCTGCTCGACGGTCACACGTGGCTCTCGCGCAAATTGGCTTCCCGCGCCCACTGGCCGGCCATTGACGTTTTGGAAAGCATCAGCCGCTTGATGCCCGATGTCGCTTCCGCACCCCATTTGGAGGCAGCACAATCAATTCGCGAACTAATGGCCGCCTATCGCGATCATGAGGATTTGATTTCAATCGGCGCGTATCGCCAAGGCGCCAACCGACAAGTTGACACAGCGATCCACCTACTCGATGAAATCAATAATTGCCTGCGGCAAAAAATCGACGAACGGGCAACTCTCGAATCAGCGCGCAAGGGTCTGCTGCAGTTGTACAAGAATGCAACAGCCAAAGACTCTTAGCAAAACTTTATTAATCTACTCAGTAACCACTCCTCCTTGTGTCCGCATTTCGCTTCCGCCTATCCACTGTGTTACGACTCCGCGAAAATCTCCGCGACGAGTGTCGCCAGAGTTTGGTGGCCGCAGCGCGAACTCAAGAAGCGCTCCGTGCCCGAATTGCCGGCTTGAACTATCAGCTCGCCGAATTGCATCACCGCTCTGAACTTGCCACTCGGCCCGGTGCCATTAATGTCGACCAGCTGCTCGATGCCGACCGTTATGAATTAGTCCTTCGTGGCCAGCGGCAAACGGCGGAACAACAAGGCCAGGAGGCCGACACAGAGGTTGAGCGATGCCGCCAGGCTCTGCTCGAAGCCGATCGGGAAGTCAAAACTCTGGAAAAGCTTCGCCAGAAACAAGCCGTCCGCTATCAACTGACAGAAAACCGATGCGAGATCAACGAGCTCGACGCCGCGGCCCTTCAACGGCATTCTGACTAATCGCGGCTCAAAATCAGCCTCCGGTGGCGCTAGACCTCACCAGGATCTGCCCCCAGCTTGGGCAAATCGCCACGATTACCGTAGTCGTGACCGCAAAGCACCACTCTGCGCCTCCCTGTTGGCATTGCTTAAACAGCGATTTTTGACGAAAAACAACGCCCAATTTGTCGCTGCCGCCAAAGCAACCCGGCTCGTTTTAACGCTATGACCGATGATTCAGTCCCACTCGGGCAAATCGCCGTTAACGATGACCCAAGCGCTGGCATTAAGCGATTGGAGCTGCCCGATTTCACGCCTGGCGCCGACCAAACAGCGGCGACACCCCACAACTCGCTGGGCGATGTGGAACTCGATCTGCGAATTGAAGTAGGCCGCACTTACTTACAGCCAGAAGAGATAAATCAACTATCCACCGGCTCGGTCGTGACACTCGACCAACTCGCCAGAGACCCGGTCGATGTTTTCGTCAATGAACAATTGATCGCCCGCGGCGAGGCGTTGATCCTGAATGAAAGATTCTGCGTCCGCATCACCGAGTTGATTCTTCCAAAAGCGACAGTTCCAAAACCCACGGTTTCCAAAGCAGCAGCATAGGGCGCCGATCAACCCGCGAACATAAATTACCCAATCGTAAGGTCACACACGGATGTGCTTTTTTCGTCGAATTCGGGTTTCATGCGCGGCTCTGTCGCTGACGCTTTGCCTAATTGCGCAGGGAGCACAGCCAACGGCCCGCGCCGATGACTACATTCCGTCCCGTCAGCCGACCGATGCCACTCAGCCAATCGGTGCGCAATTTCAGCCCGGAGCAGTGCGACAAGTCGCGCACCAAGAACAGTTGCCCGCCGCGCTGCTCACCACTGGCGGCGAAAAGCCGCTTTTACTGCCCGCACGCCCTGGCGAATCATCTGGCGAAAAATCCACGAGCGGGCCACGCACCATGGGCGCAATCGTTAGCATCGCCGCCAGCCTTGCAATCGTATTGGGTCTTTTCTTTGTGATCACATGGCTGATGCGCCGCACGTTACCCAATGCTTCGCGGAAGTTGCCCAGCGACGTTGTCGACACCCTCGGCCGCACTCCCCTGGCCGGTCGGCAACAAATGTATCTGTTGCGCTTCGGTAACAAGCTGCTGCTGGTCTGTGTGTCTCCTGCCGGCGTCAACACGCTTGCCGAAATCACCGATCCGGCGGAAATCGATCGCGTAATCGGCCTGTGTGGAAAAGCGGAATCCTCGTCAGTAAATAAATCGTTCAAGCAGATTCTCGGTCAGTTGGCCGGCGATAAATTGCCACAATTATCTAGCGTTGGCAATCGAAAAACATCGTTGCCATTTTCCAGCCTATCTTCGGCCGTCGCCGAGGAGGTCGCCGATGTTTAATAAGCTCACGACGAAGCTGATGTCGAAGTCCACAATCGTCTCGATCGCAATCTCCATTTGTTTGAACGCGGCGCATCCGGCCAACGCCCAAACTCCGAGCTCAAATTCCCCCGGTATTTTAAATGCGGCTGACCAATCCCCTGCCACACCAAAGATCGAACTTCCCAATCCACTTGCCGGCGGCCCGGAAAAATGGACCAGCCCTGAAGGCTTATCTTCCACGCTCCAAGTGATGCTGTTGATGAGCGTCGTCAGCCTCGCGCCGGCCATCATGCTGATGACCACCTGCTTCGTGCGAGTGTTAGTCGTGCTGGGTTTGCTGCGCCAAGCTTTGGGAACGCAGCAATTGCCGCCGACTCAAGTGCTCACCGCTGTGTCGCTATTTCTCACGCTCGTCATCATGTGGCCGGTTTGGAAACAAACCTACGATCAAGGTGTCGTGCCGTACACGCAAAAACAACTCAGCATGGAAGACGCCTGGCAGCGCGGCGTGCAACCCATCCGCCGCTTTATGAGCGCTCAAATCGACCGCTGTGGCAACGGCGCGGACGTGTGGATGTTCTACAAATATTTGCCCGCCAGCACGACCGAACCAAAAAGTTATGACGACGTACCCTTGGCGGCGCTGTTGCCGGCTTTCATGATCAGCGAATTGAAAACTGCATTCTTGATCGGCTTTCAAATTTACTTGCCATTTGTCATTCTCGATTTGGTCGTCGCCAGCGTCACCATCGGCATGGGCATGCTGATGTTGCCGCCGGTGCTGATTTCATTGCCGTTTAAGCTGCTGCTGTTTGTCCTGGTTGATGGCTGGCATTTGGTCGCGAAAATGTTGTTAGAAAGTTTTCACTCGGTCTCGTAAAGCCGCTCGGTTCCGAATCCTTGCAGTTCGTCATTCATCTCTCGATTCTCACACCAAACCATGGACCCCCAAGACGCAATTACTCTGGCACGTGAAGCCATCATGTTCGCGCTGTGGATTAGCGCGCCGGTGCTGATCGTGGGTATGGTAGTCGGATTGGTCGTTGGTTTGATCCAGGCGCTGACGCAAGTCCAGGAACAAACGGTTGCTTTCGTCCCCAAACTGTTCGCCATGATTCTCGTGCTGAGCCTGACCTTGCCCTGGCTGATCATGCAACTCGTCGATTACTCACGGGAATTGATCGAAAACATTCCGCACTCGTTGTAGCAACGTCTCGTTGTCTCAATACCCACTTAGTTTCTACGCATGCCCGCACTTTTTGTGACACCATTTGTCGTATTCACCTTCGTGCTGGCCCGAATGGGCGCAGTGGTAATAACAGCGCCGGTGTTCGGCATGAATGCAGTGCCCACGCAGGTGCGAGCCTTGCTTGCCTTTGCTTTGGCCCTGGTGATTACACCCATGCAATTGGCGGCGCCATTGACCATGCCGACGAATCTGCCGCAGTACGCCGTATGCCTGGGCGGCGAACTGCTCGTGGGCGCCTTGTTGGGAATGGGAGTGATGATTTTGTTAAGCGGCGCGCAATTGGCCGGGCAAATCATCAGCCAAATGAGCGGACTATCGTTGGCCGATGTTTTTAGCCCGGGCTTGGATACAGAAGTCCCCGTTGTCGCCAATCTGCTGAATATCCTCACGCTGGCCGTGTTTGTGATCATCGGCGGCCATCGACTTCTCGTCGGCGCCGTGCTCGATACTTATACATTCGTTCCGATCGCACATGTCAGTTTTCCGGATTCGTTGGGACCGCTAATTTCCACTCTCTTGGCTGAAAGTTTCTCCCTGGCAGTGCGCGGAGCCGCCCCGGCTATGGTTGCGCTCATGCTCGCCACCATCGTTCTGGGTCTCATCAGCCGAACGCTGCCGCAGCTGAACGTTTTATCTTTCGGTTTCGGTCTGAACGCGCTAGTGTCATTCGTGGCACTGGCATTCTCCATCGGCGCAATTGCCTGGCTGTTCCAGGAACAACTTGAACCAGCGGTGCAAACCATTGTCGATTCGCTCCGTCCCTCTATTTGAATTCAGCGTCCCGGCTCCCGCTTCCTGATCTCCGACCTCCCAGTTTCATATGGCCGATTCCGCTCTCGACAAATCGCAACCGGCCACACCGCACCGCCGGCAGCAAGCACGCGACCAAGGGCAAGTGGCCCAAAGCGCTGATCTGGCGTCCGCCGGACTATTAATTGCCGGCCTGCTGATTCTGTTAATATTGGGCGGCCAATTAGTGGAATTTTTCGCTTACCTCGCACAACACCAACTAGGCGGCGAAAGCTGGCTGCAGGCTGATTCCGGTTTCATCGTCAGCCATGCCAATGCTGTGCTGTTGGAATTGGCACAAGCAGCGGCTCCAATTCTTGGCTTGATGCTGCTAGCCGCCGTTCTCGTGCATATACTGCAAACCGGCTTCCGTTGGGTCCCGGATCGCTTGGCTCTCGATTTCGAACGCATCAATCCACTATCAGGGATGCAACGATTGTTCTCGCTTTCTAGCGGCGTTCGGCTGGCGATGGGTCTACTCAAAGTGCTGGTGGTACTGCTCGTCGCCATTTGGAGTCTGTACCATCGCCGCGAAGAACTAGTAGCGGCGGCTGCGCTTGATCTTACCCAACTCGCTGCCTTCATCGTCGACATCACGCTGTGGACTACCTTAAAAATCGCGCTCGCCCTGCTGGTGCTGGGCGTTTTTGACTACGGCTATCAGCGCTGGAAGCACGAACAACAGTTACGAATGACTGCACAGGAAGTGCGCGAAGAAATGAAAAACTTGCAAGGCAATCCGCAAGTGACTGCTCGCCGGCGACAGGTGCAGCGGCAAGCGACGACGCAGCGGGGCTCAGCCGCAATACAAACGGCCGACTTGATCGTTACCGACGCATCCGGATTGGCGGTTGCCCTTCAATACGACGCCGTTACCATGGCCGTGCCTATCGTGTTGGCTAAGGGAATCGGCGAAACCGCTGCCCGCATCCGTCGCGTTGCTATGGATTACAGCATTCCCGTGCGGGAAAGTAAGAAGCTGGCCCAAATGCTATGGAACGAGGGCGATCTTAACCGTCCCATTCCCGACTTAGTATTTACCGCAGTGGCGGAACTTCTGGCAGACAGTCAGCTGCAAAAAAGCGCGACGCCTTCTGAGTGAACTGTTTGACGCTGCAAGCGCTGCTTGACCGTTCGTGTGGCGAGCAGGCCGGCAGATTACCAGCAACTTCCGCCCCAACTTCCACACGACCCACAACCGCCGCTCGGCATGCAGCAGCAAGTTGGCACAGGAACCAGGACCTTTTTGGCCACCATGTGACACACGCACACGTCCACAGGCTTTTGGACAATGTGCGACACACAAGCGTCGACCGTAATGGTCCGCTGTTCCGGCACGTATTTGCAGACAGTCACGTCGCATGTGTACTGCTTTGTGTGCGGCACGCAAACGGTAAATTGCACTTCACGCTGTTTGGTTTCCTGCTCACATTTACAGTTTTCACAGCAATTGCCGCAGGAACTGCACGATGGCACCGGTTTGCAAACCACATAGGTCTCGGTGCGGGTACGGGTTTCCGGAACCATCACGACACATTGCCGGGTGACAGTTTTTTTCTCAGGCACGGCGTGCATCACGGTGAAAGTTTCCTGGCGAGGCTCGGTCGTATATTGCACGCATGGCATCAACCGTTTTTCCCACGCCATGGTCGGCACCATCACCGTCCGTTCGACCATCTTTGGCGCACGGTGCTCGCAACACGAATCGCCAGCCTGTGAAGCCCCTTGCTGCGGCGTTATCGATGCCGAGGCTGCTAACGGTCCGGCTGAAGTCGCCGGTTGATAAAGCGCCGACGCTGGTGACGGCATCGCGGAAAAAGCAATTGAAATGCCGATCACTGCCACGCTGTGGATGATTTTCATGCTGACAACCTCCGCTGAAGCAAAAATTAAATTGCGCAAGCTGCGAAGAATATGGGCCCGCATGTCAGCAAATCTAATCCTGCAGCATCTCAGCGTCAAGCATCTGCGAAGAATGGCGAACTTTGAGAACTCTCCGCGATAACTCCCCAAAGCTGGCGAAAGATCGACCGCTTACCGCTCAGCGCACGAAAAAGCCTCGGCCGGGAACCTCCCGGCCGAGGCTTAGAAACCAAGTCTTCTGTGTCTCAAAGTTGTCGTTCAATCGAAACTAGCAACTAACCACGAACCTACCGCCTTAGAACCGACATTCAATACCTGCAAACGCACCATCGAGGACTAGGTCACCGTTGGTCTTGATGGATTTCCAGCCGGCCTCATCAGCAAAGAACTGCGGAATCTGGTTGTCAGCCAAGGCCACGCCGCTCGCCGCCACAACACGGTAACCACCAACAAAACTCCAATTACGGCTAAACCACCAGTTGAAGCCTACGTCGATTTGGCCCAACACGGAAAACACGTTCCCCGAATTGTTGAAATTGAGCGCATCGCCATTGGCGTCAAACCGAGCCTGAGTGCCGTCACTCAAGAACATCGAGTTAAAACCTGCGATATGGTTGCCGTAGATACCGACCTTCGGAACTGCAAAGATGCTCCACCGGTTGCAAATCTGATAGTTCATGTACGCACCAATCTGGAAGCCGAACAAGTTGTTCGACACGTTGGCAATCGTAATAGCTTCATCCGGGCCTGCGGGAAGGCCGGTTCCAGCGAACTGATCCCACTCCAAATTGTCGCGGAACTGGAAGTAGCGAAAACCAGCCAAAGCAGTCATCTGGAAGTGATTGCATGCTTCGCAGCAAGGCATGTACAGAAAGTTCACTTCCACGTTGTTCACTTCGTCATTGCGCAGCAGCCGCACGGCCCGAGCGTTGTCGAACCATTGGCTGGCATCGTCCGGCGCCAGAAACCCCACGAACCCGTCGTTCATCACGGTGCCAAGACTGTTGGGACCGGTAGCGGCGTCTGTAAGATTGGCCACGCCATTCATACCCCAAACACCCCAGTACGCTACTTCAATACCGGCACGACCTGAAGGTGCGCATGAACCGCAGCCGCACGGATCGCCGCAGCAACCGCAACCGAACCAGTAACCAATCCGCATATCCACGCCGCCGCCCCAATCTGGCGGAGGAAAGTACAGCAATTGATGGGCCTGATTGTTTTGATCGAATGTCGTATACAGTTTATTCGCACCGGTGCGGCCCATGGTTAAGCCGCCGGCATACGCATACCAGTGATCGTTGCAGCAATCGCAATACGGCGAGCAATCGCATCCGCATCCGCCACTGCAAGAGTTGCAAGAACCGGTGCCGCTCCAGTCGCTGGGGCCGGAAGCCGGGGCGCTCGACGAATCGCTGCTCGGCACGGGTGGCTGTGCAGCGCCGTTTTCTGGAGCGCGAACGCTATTAATCGGAGCAGCCATTATCGGCTGCGTGCCGATAGGCGGGCCGGCATAATAGCTCATTTGTACGTTGCCCGGACTATCCAGCGACGTCAATTGGACGCCGTAGGGGTCCGCGACCTGCAGAGAATTAGTTTGGGCCAGTGCCGTGCCCGACAAGCACAACACGCCCATCATCGCAGTCCATACTCGATAGGCAGTCATGATCCGATCCCTCATAAAGTTAATAACCTACCGTGTTGCCACCTCGGCAGCACGGCCCTATAGCCGCATCCATGCGCAGGCTAAATCGCGGCGTAGGTGCATAAGGGATCCATCCCAAATGTCCATCCGTAGATGTCTGTCAAAATCGGCGCTCCCGTAATAAAGCCTTTTGCATTTCGCGCAGTAGCGCCACGCCGGGTATAAGCCACACAATGCCTAAGCGCGGGCGAATCAAGAAGAGCCGCAGATTTTTCCGCCGAACGTGGAAAACTTTAAGCTTGGTGCCGGCGGTTCACAGGTGAATGGACACATTATGCGGACGGTTCTAGTGCGGGGTGCCGGCCAGCGGTGCCTTGGACGAGAGCCGCACAATCAGTTGTTCCAACACTAATCGGGCCCGCTCGCCGGAAGAACTGCTGCCTTTGAGGGCCAGGTCGGCCTCGAGCAGCCAGCCGTAAAGATGCTTGGCCCGTCCGCGCCCGATTTGCCGGAGTTGTCGCTCTGTTTTATCCAGCACGAACTTCTTTGGCGTGACGCCGGCTTCGCGGAGCGCGTCAGTCAACGAAATGCGGCGGCGGTGGGATTCGGCATCTTCGATAATGCGCGTGGCGGCGGCCATTCGCCGCAGCGAGCCGCTCATCATGGCTAACAAGGCAATCGGCTCCTCGCCCGCTAAAATCAGCCGATCTAGCTCGACTAGTGCCACCGCCCCATTTCCTTCCAGCGCTGCTTCAATCATGGCCCAGGCAGTTTTTGCCCGCCAACCACCGACGGCTTGTTCGACCAATTGCCGGGTGATCTTCTGCTGTTTTTCTGTTCCGGCCAGGAGCGCCAATTTAGCGAGTTCCTGATCCAATCGGCCCAACTGCGGCCCGACGGTTTCTAAGAGGAGTTCGCCGGCGCCGCTCGCCAGCTGCGCTTGATATTGCTTCTCCGCCCGGGCGGTTAACCATTTCAGCACGGCATCTTCATCGACGTCGCCGAATCGGTTGCCCGGCAATTTGCAGTTTATTTGGAGCCCGACTTCGGCGAGTTTTTTAAATAGCCTTGTATTGGCCGGCCAAGAATCGACATCGAGAACTAACACCGAAGCTGGCCGGGGCTTTTGGCAGTAGTCTTCCAAGGCTTCGCGGTGTTTGCTGACAAACTTGTCGGCTTCTTGCACCACTACCATGCGCCGTCCGCCGCCAAACATGGCCAGTGTAGCCAGTTCGTCGAGCACTTCCCGTAGCTCGACTTGCTGGCCATCGAGTGCGGTAAACGAAAGTTCGCCGTCCTCGCCGGTCAGGACCGCCGTGCGTAAGCGGTCCAGTGATTCGCGTTTTAGTAGCGGCTCGTCGCCGAACAGAACGCAGAACGCGGGAACCGCCGGCGCTTGGGTGCGCGAAAGAAATTCAATAGCAGGCACGGAGTCTGGCATGAAGCGATTATACCGGCGAGGAGAGTGACTGTAGAGTATGGAATTAGGCCAGTGGCATAAACGATGAACGATGAATGATGAACGATGATCGGCGGACAGGGGGCAACAGGAAGTCGGTAGGAAATGTGTTTCGGCGGTTTTGTCTCGGATTTTTATTTGTGGGACAGAATGGGTTGGTTTTGTCTGTGAACGCCCTGGAATGGAGCGGGCGAATTCGGGGTGGGGCGAAAGTTCGGTGTGACAGAAGTCAGGGAGTTTAAGTACGAGAGTGGGCATTTTCGGTGAGTTGTTGGCGTAAGCGGTAGGCGGTAAGCAGTATGCGGCGTTGGTGGTCGGTGATTGGCGGTACCCTCTTTCGGCCTCTCCATGAAAGGAGGAGGAGTTTTAGAGCGGTGCTCCTTTGGTTGGCGGCTATTTTACCAAAGGAGTGGCCTAATTTTTGGTGGAAATTTTTGCGTGAGCGACTTTTAGTCTGATTCGTTAGAGGCTTAGTATTTAGTTAGCCAAGCCTGGGAATTCCCCGCTCACAGCTTGTGACAACAAAAAATAAACCTAGTCGCCGTGTAACACCGGTTCATCCTGGGCGTCTAATCTGTTGTGAGCGACTTGAACAAGAAATCAGAATTTGAGGAATTGCTGGGGCGAAATCGTGGTCGATTGAGCGCGATTTCTCGGTCGTATGCCCGAAGCGATGCGGATGACTTGCTGCAAGAGATTCTGCTGCAGATTTGGCGGGGCATGGACCGTTTTGAAAGACGGTCGAGCATCGACACGTGGTGTTACCGTGTGGCGCTGAATACTGCTATATCGTGGCAGAAAACTGCAGGAAGAAGAAAGCTGCGGGTGCGGCCGGGGGACTCTGACGTCGATCAAATCGCAGGCGGTGATGACGGCCGGGACGGAACTGAATTGCTACGGCAGTTTCTGCAAACTCTTTCCGATACGGATCGTGCGCTGACTTTGATGTATTTGGACGACATGAGCGGAAATGAGATGGCTGAAGTAACTGGAATTAGTGCCGGGGCGCTACGGGTGCGAATTCATCGCATCAAGTGCCGGCTGGCCGAGTGGAAGGTGGGTGATACATGAATTTGGACGATTTGAAGGCCGGTTGGCAACAACGGCACAATGATTTGGGCAAAGATCGTGTTGGCGATTTGGCTGCGGACGTGGTTGCGCGGACGGCGAGCTTGGAAGCGAAGATTTGGCGGCGCGATGTGGTTGAAGCGGTCGCAGCCGTCATTGTTTTGTGTGCATTTGGCGCTTTTCTTTGGTTTGGGCCGCCCATGCCTGTGGTGATGAAGATTGGCGTGGTGATCATCATGCTTTCAGCCATTGAGATTGTTGTTGTGATGCACTGGGCGAGGCGCCGCGATGCTGAGCCGAACCAAGATGCGCCGTTCGTGGAGTTTTGCGCGACAGAAAAGGTGCGATTGGATCGACAGATTCATCTGCTCCGCAACATAACGTGGTGGTATTCGGGGCCGCTACTGTTGGGATGCTGCGTGATGATGTTTGGAGTGCTGAGCTCGGTTCGGGAATTGCCGGCCTTGATTTTTTACGGGTTTCACGCGGCATTCTATGCATGCTTTCTGGCGGTCGGGATTATTTTGTATCGCCACAATGCCCGTGCGGCGGATGGGCTGGTTGCTTTTCGGGATGAACTTGTGGAGATAGTACGATCGGTTGAAGGGCCATACGGAAATTGAGCCCCGGGTGGGTGACCGGTAGTATTGCGAGGCAGCCGGTGGGAAGGCTTGCAAAAACCCGGTTAGAAATTTGTGAATGTTATTTGGCAGCCATCGTACCCCCCAACAGCAGCCCCGCAAGCAACTTGTTTATAAGGGTGAGCGACGACGAATCGTAAGTAGACCAATCGCACCAATCGTCAAGAGCGCAAGCGTCGAGGGTTCGGGAACTGATATGAAGGAGATGCCACCGATCGCATCGAACAGATTGGTCGGCAAAAAGGTGACAATTTTTATATTGTTTGCCTCCGACAACAGGCTAAGTGGTTGTTCCAAAAAGCTTCCGGGGCTGGGTTGAACCGACGTGGCAGCGACTTGGTTCCCAGACTCGTCAAAACCCTTCATTAACATAGTTCCTTGCACGCCGTTTAAGTCTGCATATGACATGATTGCCTCAACGTCGCTGGCAGGCGTGGGCAGCGTCATCGTGAACGAAAAGTTATACGGCATGCTGACTCCGCCACCTGGGACGAAGCCGTTAGCTGAAATGACTAGCCCCGGGGTTAGATGAGGAAGTGTTGTGTAGGAAGGCCAGAAATCGACGATGAATATATTGCTTGCCGGTGTAAATGCGTTGGTAAACACCGCGCCACTTCGCGGATCGGTAAATGAATTTAGGGGTGAATCGACTGGCAGACCAACCAAACTTACAACTGTTGGAATCGATTGGGCAGCTACGGCTAGTCCGACCGCCTGGACGGCGAACAGCGATAACAGAAAAACGAAGGGGGCCAACGAAGGAAACTTAATCATGATGCAGAGGCTCGCCAATTGAGAGAATTCAACGCGCCTCTGCCTGCATATTCCGACCCGATCATACCCCCTGAAAGCAGCCCACGCAAGCAAATTAAATCGTAACGATCCTCAACGCTGCCGCTACTGTGTGACAACGCATGAAGTGTGCGACGACGCGCAGTTTCGATGCGCTGATTAGCACGATAATTGAGCCGCCGGCGCTAGGGTCCACTAAACTCCGTCACCACGCCGCGCGACCACTAGCAAGCCAAGAGCACCGATACTTAACAGCGCGATGGTGGATGGTTCCGGGACGGTGCCAAATCAACTGTGCAGCCAATGCAGAAATCGTTCTAACGTTGACGCGATGTAATCACTGCCCGTGAAGTGTTCGCAGGCCAAGAGCACGAGTACGGTGATCACGGCCAGTCCAACGAACCATGCAATCTGTTCGATGATGTGATCTAGCTTCCGTTGGGAGAGAGCATGTTTGGCGACAATGGCGATGATCGCCAAGACGATTCCAATTTCGCCGATAACCAGCAGAAGCTTGGTCATATCTCGCTCAGACCACAAAAAAGGCCGCGTCACCTCGGGAGAGGGCGACGGCGGCCTGACGCCTCGCACAGAGTGGAGGTCTGCAATCGGTCTACAAAATAGTATCGGATATTTTGCCAGTTGGAGTCAAGAAATCATCCGTTCGGTTTCGTACAGTGCCTACAAAAAATGCCCGCCGCGCGACCATGTTAGGGCTAAAGTAACCGGGCAAGTTACGGCCGCGTGGCGGGCAATTATCTAAAAAACTCACCATAGCGGTGAGTCGCTGTGGGTCGCGAAAATAGCGAATTGCGTGCCAATGGTGATAAGGACAGTTTTACAGCGTCTATCGGCCGGAAGCTGGGCAGCTACTGTCCAAATCGGTTAGCGAATAACCAGAGCTATCTTTGAACTACTACTGAGTGATACCGCGCATGGTGCTGGTCAATTAACATGCGGCACGAGTTGATTGCGGCGTCGCGGTCGGGAACTGGCGCGGTTGCATTGCTTTGCTTGCCACACGTCTGGCACTCCCAAAACGCGAAGAAGCCGACCGAGGATTGATAAACACTGATTGTGTATTCAAGCCCGTCTTGTAAAAGTGCACTGGAAGTGACGTACGTCACATCTGGCATGGCTGCACCTATTCTGCCCGAGGATGCTTCGCCTAGCTGGATTGTACGCATCGTGGAAATCAAAAGTTTGGAAAAAACATCGGGGTGTAACGGCATTTTATTTGCGGAGGCAACTGGCACCCGCAGAATAGAGAAGATGCGATGAGTTGTTCCACGGATGAGCATGTAACAACCGCCCGGAAGTCTATTCGCAAGGCAATTCATCGCGTGAGGCAACTGGCACTTGAAATGAAAGTGCTTCTGCGGAATAGCTCAACGCGATCGCCAGCAGATCAGATAGATCGCAGAACTACACTGGGTAGGCCGCGCGGCGAGTAGTAGACCGACGGCACCCATGGCCTGTGGTGGGCGTTCACAATCAACTGTGCAACCAGCTCGTGAATCCTGCTAGTGTGTTCGTCAATTGTGCGCTGCCTGGCAGGTTGCTGGCCAACAGAACGACGGCGACGAGTAGGGCAAAGCCGCCGGCTTTCACCGCCAGCTCTGCGATGCGGTCAACGTGTCGCCGAAACCCATATTGTTCCAACAGACAATAGGAAAGACCCAGAATGAGCGACGCGTCGGCGAGGATTAGAAGTTTTAGCATGGCCATTCAAAGAGCGAACCGCGTGCCAGTTCCTAAAACAGATGTCTGTATGGCTTATGGCGGGATAAAACGGGGGGCGCTGTCGCTTATCGGCAACGCGGGGTATCCACAGAGTTGCCGTTAGAAAACGCCCGTCGCCGCGCGAGTAGACTGACGGCACCTAGCACCGCGACCGATGGTTGCGGCATTGTGATACGGCGTTATGCGCCGGCGGGGTCGCCGCTTGGGCGGACGCCGCGGAGGCGGCCGGAGGGGCGGATGCGGTCGAGGGTGACCGGTTGGGCGGCTTCGAAGATGCCGGTGTTGCCGGCTTCGTCGTTAGCTTCGATGCGCAGATAGATGCGGTCGGGGGCGCGGCTGTCGGGACGCCAGGCGTATTGGCCGGAATTGTCCAGGCCGGCGGCGATAATCGACCACTGTCCGCCGGGGCGATCGGTGAACAAGAGCGTAATGGGGCGCGATGCCAGGGCGGCGTCGCTGGCTTCCCAGCGGATGAGCAGCTCGCCGCTGTGCGGGCCGTCGCCAGCGGTGGCGTCGACGAGCCGGACGACGGGCTTGGTTAGATCGACGGTGACCCACAGATCGGGCGAGTCGCCGCTGTGGGGTGGAATACCGCCGATGCCATTGCCGCTTTGCACGACGACACGGAAACCGTAGAGACCTTCGCCGTCGACCGTGGCGTGAATCGGACTGCGATTGTCGTTATCGATGGCGTAACTGTTCCAGGTGCGGCCGCCGTCGCGAGTGCCCCACAATTCCACGCGGGCAATGCC
>DASXPQ010000407.1:0-4530 GCA_036493575.1 Pirellulales bacterium | reverse complement strand
GCAGAATGTGTATCACGAGGCGAAGGGGGCATTTACCGGAGAGATCAGCCCGGGCATGCTGCGCGACGTGGGCTGCAAGTATGTGATCCTTGGGCACAGCGAGCGGCGGGATATTTTCCATGAGTCCAGTGCGGATGTGAATAAGAAACTCCACGCTGTGTTGGCGGCAGGTTTGTCGCCCATTGTCTGTGTCGGCGAGCATTTGAACGAGCGCGAGGCGGGCAAGACCATGGACGTGATTCGCGAGCAGTTTGAAGGCTCGGTTGCCGGGCTCACGCCGGAACAGATGCAAAAGACCACGATTGCGTACGAGCCGGTGTGGGCGATTGGGACTGGGAAAGTGGCCACGCCGGAGCAGGCGGAGCAGGTGCATGCCGATCTTCGCAAACTAATTGAAGTCCGCTACAATGCGGAGGTTGCGTCGGCGGTACGGATTCAATATGGGGGGAGCGTGAAAGCCTCTAACGCCGGCGAACTGATGGCGCAACCCAACATTGACGGCGCATTGGTTGGCGGGGCCAGCCTGGTGGCGGACGACTTTTTGGGAATTATTGCCGGTTGCCGCTAATTAAAACTCGGAGAGTAGCGTTCGATGAATACACTGCTGGCGATTTTGTTGTTGTTGACTTCGATTTTCTTGATCCTGCTGATTTTGATTCAGCGGGGCCGCGGTGGCGGCCTGGCGGGCGCCTTCGGCGGAATGGGCGGGCAAAGCGCCTTCGGCACCAAGGCGGGCGATTTGTTCACGCGCGTGACCATTGGCGTGACGTTTTTCTGGATTTTGCTGTGCATTGTCAGCGTGAAGGTGATGGGTGTCAGCGCGAATAAATTTGGCGGGATGGGGAACGAGGTACCGGTTGATACTGGCGGCACCTATCCTCCGACTCCTGGTCCGAGTGGCGCTGGCGCCACCAGTCAACCTGAAGGCGGTGCGCCGAGTGCGGGCACTGCAGGCGCTAACGCAGGCGTCGCGGGCGGTGGGTTAACACCATCGGCAAGCGATAACAAGGCCAGCGGCGTGGTTCCGCCGCCTGGTACGGCGGGTGATTCCGGGGCCGCAGGTGCGCCGATCGCGCCGGCTGCCGGTGGTGCGGCGACAAGCTCGCCGAGCGGCCCGACCGGAAAGTCGTCGAAGTGAGGCGCACGGCCGATTCGCGAGGCGCCCTCAATCTAAGGTTGTAATAGTAATTCATCTCGGGCTGCGGGCGGCAGCTAAAGACGAGATCAAGATAGGTGCAGAGTTGCCGCGGCGGAGGCTATACTGATTTGATCTAGAGGGAGATCAATGTGCTGCTCAGCATGACCGGTTTTGGCGAAGCACATCAGCAGGCCAACGGTTTGGCCGCGGTAGTGGAAGTGCGCACGATCAACAATCGGTTCTTCAAATTTACGATGCGCGCGGGGGAGGGATACTCGGCGCTGGAATCGCGAGTGGAATCGCTGGTGCGCGAGCATATTAAGCGCGGCACCGTGCAAGTGAGCGTGCAGGTGGACCGCAACACCTCGCCGGAAGATTATTCCATTAACGAGAGCGTGCTGGAAGGATATCGACAACAGCTGCAAAAACTGCAGGACAGGGCTGGGATCAAGCAAGACGTGCCGCTGCAAAGTTTTTTGACGTTGCCTGGCGTGGTGAAAGAAAGGCTGTCGGACCCGAGCCAGGCGGAGGCCGATTGGCCAGCGATTGAGAAGACATTAAAGGCGGCGCTGGGTCAGCTCGACAAGATGCGACGGGAGGAAGGGCAGGCCATGGCCAGCGATTTGGCGGCCAACTGCCGAACCATTGCGGCCGAATTAAAACAGATTGCCGTTCGAGCGCCGTCCGTAGTCGATGCCTATCGTGTTCGGCTCGAAGACCGCGTGCGCGCGGCGCTGGAAGAGCACAAACTGGTTTTAAACCCCTCGGACCTGGTGCGTGAAATTGCCATTTACGCGGAGCGGAGCGACATTTCGGAAGAAATTGTGCGGCTGGAAAGCCACTTGCAGCAGTTCGAGCAAATTATGGCTAGCCCAGAAAGTGCGGGACGGAAGCTAGAATTTGTGACGCAGGAGATGCTCCGTGAGGTGAACACGATTGGCTCGAAAAGCACCGACGTGGAAATTGCCCGGCATGTGATTGAGATTAAGGCCACGATCGAACGACTGCGGGAAATGATTCAGAACGTGGAATGACGCACAGGCAGATGTGGCAGTCCTACAACATTGATCCTCGGGCCGGTTAGCTTACCAACAACTTTTTTAATGCCGCTTACTTCAGCCCCTGGTCGTGTGATCATCATTTCCGGGCCGTCCGGAGCTGGGAAAACTACGCTGCTGAAGCAACTGCTGGCACGCTGTGATCGACTGGTGCCCAGTGTCTCGGCGACCACTCGCGGACCACGCCAGGGGGAAGTGAATGGGCAAGATTATCATTTCCTAACGAAAGCGGAGTTCGAGGAGCGCCGGCAGCACGGCGATTTTCTGGAATATGCCGAGGTGTTTGGCGGGGGCGACTGGTACGGAACGCTGAAAGATGAAGTCGCCCCTCGACTTGCGGCGGGGAAATGGGTAGTCTTAGAGATAGATTTACAGGGCACTAAGTCGGTATTAGGGCTGTATCCTGATGCCGTAACCATCTTTGTGCGGCCGGAGACGCTGGAAGAATTGGAGCGGCGACTGCGCAGCCGCGGCACAGAAACGGAAGAATCGATCCAGCGACGGTTGACGACGGCTCGGCGAGAGTTGGCCGGGGCTAGTTTGTACCGGTATCAAGTGACCAATCAAAATGTCGACCAGGCCGTCGATGAGATTTTGAAAATTTTAGGCCATTCGGAGGATCGCAATGCTTGAAGAACTGAAGGAAGAGGAGATCGTGAACAAGGTGGGCGGGCGGTTTAAGCTGTCCACGCTGATTCAAAAGCGGTTGGTAGCGCTGAATGGCGGGAGCCGGCCGCTGGTTGATCTGCAAACTGAAAACAAGTTGGAAATTGTGGTCCGTGAGATCATGGAAGATAAAATTTATCTGGATGCCGCAAGCAAAGTTCGCATTGCCGGCGAGGAAGAAGGTGGCGCCGGCGGACCGCCTGAATTGGATTTGTCCGATTTGTAAGCCGCGGTAAACGCTGCCATGCAAGGCCGTGAAATTTTGATTGGTGTGACCGGCGGAATCGCGGCCTATAAAACGGCCGGCCTGGTGAGCGAATTGGTTCAGGCTGGGGCGGGCGTTACGGTGGTGTTGACTGAAGCGGCCAAGGAATTCATTGGCGCAGCCACCTTCGAATCGCTAACGGGCAGGCCCGTGCCGCGCGGCACGTTTGGCGACCCAGATTTTCCACTGGGCGCGCACATTGAGTTGGCCCGGCGAGCCGAGGTTATGTGCGTGGCTCCGGCCACCGCTAACTTTTTGGCGAAGGCCGCCGTGGGAATGGCGGACGATTTATTGAGCACGCTGTACCTATCGTTTCGCGGACAGGTGATTGTGGCGCCGGCGATGAATGCCGAAATGTGGACCAAGTCGGCCGTGCAGCGCGGCGTGGCGCAACTGTTGGCGGACGGCGTGAGCGTGGTCGATCCGGAAGAGGGCTGGCTTAGTTGCCGCGATCAAGGCGTGGGTCGCATGGCGGGGACGGATAAAATTCGCGCGGCGATTGAGCGGGCGCTGAAGAAAGCGGCTCCCAAGTAGGCCAGTCTCTCCGAGACTGGCTTCCGCGTCTCGGAGAGACGCGGCCACGTGACGGCCTCCCGAAATTCTAAACTCCCGTTATGGCGCGCATTCTTATCACTTCCGGACCGACGCGGCAGCATCTGGATCCGGTGCGCTATCTGACGAATGCATCCAGCGGCCGGATGGGGCAGGCGCTGGCACAGGCGGCGGTCGTTGCGGGGCATGATGTCGTGATTGTTTCCGGGCCGGTAGAGGTTTCGTACCCGCCGCAATGCGAAGTGCTGCCGGTGGTATCGACCGAGGAGATGCTGGCGACTTGCCAGCGGGTATTTTCTGAGTGCGACGGGCTGATTGGCGTGGCGGCGCCGTCGGATTACCGGCCGGTCAAAGTCGAGGAGCAGAAGATCAAAAAAACCGGCGAGCCATTAGTGCTGCACTTGGTCGAAACGCCCGACATTGTGGCCACGTTGGCCGCAGGCAAACGGCCCGAGCAATGGCTGGTGGGCTTTGCTTTGGAAACCGAAGATTTGCGATTTCGGGCTGTGACGAAGATGCAGAAGAAAAGCTGCGACCTGATGGTGGTTAACGGTCCGCAAGCGATTAACTCGCTGGATAACTCGGTGGAGGTTTTGGACCGCAGTGGTGAAATCATCGGCAGCTTTACCGGAGCGAAAGAGAATATCGCCCAAGAATTGTTTGGGCTGATTGAAAAGCGGTTGATTCGCTAGCGAAAATGTCCACTTGGCTTGATGTCGGGCAAAGTTATACTGGAAGCCCTTTTGATTGTGCCATCGCGAACCTGTTGGGCTTGGGCGCGCTCATAATAAATCTGATTCTTCCTATTCATTGATTCACGGAAAATCGCAGCATGGTTCGCGTAGCAATTC
>DASXPQ010000406.1:0-6198 GCA_036493575.1 Pirellulales bacterium | reverse complement strand
CAATGGGTCGCGTGCCGGATGCGACGGGGGAATGTTCAGCGCCTCAAAGTTATGCCACTCGTCTTCAATTTCCGGTCCCTCGGCCACCGTGAACCCTAGCCGACCCATGATATCTTTCAGTTCTTCAATCGTTTGCGTTAGCGGATGCAAATGACCCATGACAAACGGGTAACGTCCTGTCCGAAATTCTCGCCCGCCGGGTAACGTAGGATCGAACGGCTCACTGGTGTCCGCCGCAGCGCCACCCGAGGTTAGTCGCTGCTGCGCCGCCGTTAGTGCGGCTTCCAATTGCATTTTCACTTCATTGAATCGTTTACCCGCAGTCGGTTTGTCGGACCGCGGCACTTCGGCAAGTTGCTGCTGAACAAATTTCAGCAAGCCATTCTTGGCGCCTAAAAATTCGACCCTATGTTCCTCGAGCGTGGCCGCGTCTGGTGCAGCTTCAAATGCGGCGATACCCGCACTCAGTCCGTTCAAACTTGATAGAAATTCATCGAGGGTCATAAGAACACTATTCCGTCACTTAATACAGACGGCGAACTTACCACAACCTGTGGTTTTTCCGCCAGAGGTCACGGCTTCGAGTCATTGGACGCGCGGCGAATTCGCCACTGGAATCGCGGCAGAAAGGTTTGCAAGCCAAGCGCGAACGCGGCCAGTAACGTCTTCGCTCGGTGGTATCTGGCCGACAATGTGAAACCGGCCGCTAGTCAACGCCTCGCGCAGGGTTTGCAATTGTTGGAGTGCCTCGGCCAAAAAATCTGCGATTTCCTTGCCAGACATCTCATGACGCATCAACTCGACAGCATCCTGCGTGCGCCTCCGCGTCAACTGCACTAATTTTCCACACTCCGCCTTATACAACCGATCAAAACGAAAAGCCCGGCGCAGCTCGCCAGCGGTATTGAACTGATAAACAAATTGCTGCCCAAAGAAAAAACTGGCCGCCCCGTCGCGACGAAAACCTGCGACTACAGTCTCGTCATTACCCTCCACTGCCATTTCGACCCGTTCGACGAGTGCTGTGGCTTCACGCAGTAAATCTTCGCGGGCTTGCTCTTCGCGCGCCATGAGTAAAGCTCACGCATCAAATGAAACTAATCGAGTACTTGCCCGATTATTGCTAACAAAGCTTTCAGCGCGAAGCAGATGCTTACGAAATCAAGGCCAGCTCCGACGCCGGCGATTCGTCGCTCTCGGACCGTTCGATCTGCCGAATTTCATCGCGGATAGCGAAATATGCCGCAACAACTCGTGGATCCCATTGGCTGCCTGCCCCATCCTGCAAAATGGCATCCAGTTTTTCTTCCGGAATGCCTTTTCGGTACGGTCGGTCGCTCGACATTGCATCGCAGGCATCGGCGACTGCCACAATTCGCGCATACAGCGGAATGTCTTCGCCGGCCAGACCACGCGGGTAACCTGTGCCGTCCCACGCTTCGTGATGGTGTCGCACCGCCGGCAAAACTTGGTCCAGTTGCTTGAGGTCTTTCAGAATCCGAAAGCCGATTTCGGCGTGCACTTTAATGTGCTCGTACTCAGCCACCGTCAGCTTGCCCGGTTTACGGAGCACCTGGTCGTCGATGCCAATTTTGCCGATGTCGTGCAATAGGCCGCTCAGGTACAGGGTTTCCAACTCCTTGCGGCTACAACCGAGATGATCGGCTAACCGGACTGCGATCCGCGCCACCCGATCGCTATGGCCGCACGTGTAAGGATCTTTGGCGTCAATTGCAGAGGTGAGTGCTCGTACCACGCCGGCGAGGAATTCAGCCTGCTGGCGATAGAGATCCAAGTTTCCCGCATGAATCCCCAAGATTGCGGCAACAGACGACAGCAAACTTGCCTCTGACGAGCCGAATTCGGTCCGCTCCACGCGATTGAATGCTGCCAGCCATCCAAATAAATTGTCCCCTTCCGTCAGTGGCACTATCACGGCCTGCTGAATTTCCGGAACCGGCCAATCTTCGTTCCGGCTGCTGCCGTTGATTACAACCGGTCGTTTGTGGTCCTGCAAATTCAACTGTTCGACCATGCGAGCCATTTGGAAACGGTCGACACATGGGTATCCGAATTGCAGAAACACCGACTGGTGAGGGCTTGACGTTGCCGCTTCTCCGGCTGTTTGCGAAGAGGGTAACAGCTCCAGCACAAAACCTTCCGCCGAAATTGCCTCCGCCAGCCACTCCAACGATTTTTGCCCAAGGTCTTCAATGGACCCGGAAATTTTTAACTTTTGTGTCAGCCCAAACAGCAAGTTGAGCTCTTCGTATGCGGCCGACAAACGCGAAGAGACGTCGACTATTTCCCGTTGCAGTTGCCACGCGCGAAATTCGTCCGCCCACCGAGCCGCGTTAAGCTCCGCCAAATGTAATAAGCGGCGTGCATCCCAAACGCTTTGTCGCAACGCCCATGGTTTGGCGGTTGCCTCTTCGCAACCTAGCGACGTTGCCGCTTGAACGAGCATAGCCTCGTCAGCCCGATGAATGACAAACGGCGCCAGCGCCACGAAGCGCGCCGGCTCGTCTTCCACCAGTGGAATAGCCAGCACCAGGACCGAATCTTTTTCGGCAATGAATTCCGGTTTGGTATTCTGTAAAACCGTGCGGCACAATTCAAGTTGTGGCTGCAGATTGCCGCTCCAGCCTACGTCTCCCTGAAAGACGCAATCGCCGGTAAAAACGTCCAGCACCGTGAACTTGGCGCCAAAACAAAGCTCCAACGATTCGCACATACGGGACAAATTGCGCTGCCTGTCTTGGATCTGCGCCTGCCCGTTGCCGTTGCGTGAAAATATCAAGTTCATCACCAGCCGTCTCGTCACAAATGCCAATCAGCCAACACTCTTCAGATGTACGGACTGACCCTGAAAAGACTCTACTTCAAAGGCTCAAACAGGCAAAGAACCGCTGCGATATCGGCGGCTTTCCGTGTCCGGCAGCGGTTTTCCCCAGACGCTCGGCAAATAGGTAATCCCTAGAGCCGTGTAGTTCATCGGCTCACATCGATTAGCCTGACTGCATCAATCGATCCAAATGTAGGGATCGTGAGTCAGTAAGACTTGGCTATTACCGCGGAAGAGCCTAATTGGGTGTACTCGCGCAGAGCGGTAGCACAAACCACTAAGATTGCAGCCGATTGCGGTACCGAGCACTAACCCGGTGCAATAGCGATCGGTCTTCCGGCGAGAGACCGTCAATTCCCAATTCTTTAACGCGAATCAGCACATCGTCGACCCGCCGCTCTTCTTCGGCTTCAATTTCCCGAAGCCGCCGCTCCTTCATCTCTTGGCGCTGCTGCAACCAGCGTCGCATTGGACCGCGTTGCCGGCCACGTGGCCCCACCGCTGGCTGCTCCAAACTGCTGAAGCCTTGCGAGAAATCGTAGCCAAACAGGTCGTCCTCTTGATCATCTTCCTCCACCGTTTGGACTTCTTGCTGCGAGCTGAAAAAAAAGTACAGCGCTAACATCACCAGCGGCAACCAAGTTGGCACCAACCGCGCATTATTCGATGGATCGTGTAGTAGCAGTGCCAACATGCACAGCATAACCGCAATCATCGTGCCGCTGCGGCTGACGGTGCGCACTGCGGCTCGATAACCCATTACCGGCCACAAGATGCTTCTCAATGCTCGGCCACCATCCAGCGCCGGAGCAGGCATCAAATTCAGCAATAGCAACAACCAGTTAAACCAAAATGCCATTTTCATGGCCACAGTTCCGAGCGAACCGCTGAGCATGCCCCCTGGATAAAGCGGATGCAGCAATAAATCACCTAAACTAGCACCCGAGACAATCAGTGCGGGCCCTAATACCAGCAAAGCGAGAAAGTGAACTAGCGGACCGGCCAAGGCCACAATCACTTCACGATGGGGTTCACGCGGCACATTGGGAAGATGCATTCCGCCCACGGGTCCCAGCACGACCAGATCTGTGCTTCCCCCTAACCGCCAGGCCGCCACGACGTGAGCCAGTTCGTGCAGCAACAGAGACACGAGCAAAATGGCCGACGCCATCAGGCCATAGACCAATGGGTCTTCCAATTCCCTAAGCTGGGCGACCTGCATGGCAAAGTACACAATGGTGACAAATGCCACAAACAGCGAGGCGTGCACGTAGACGCGCACCCCGCCCCACAACCCACAATTCAGGCTCCATTGCGAATCGTCACGCATATTCACCGTCCGGCTCAACCCTTGGTCGCACCCGCCCGAACCATTATCTTAACATCCTGCCCGATCACTGGCAAACAAATTGGCTCATGGACATTTTTGGGAACCGCTAATCTCTCAGTTCAGACAACCGCTAAAGTATTTTTCAGTTTATCCGGCAACCTTATTTTACCCAGCTAGCAAATCAGATCGACGGCGTTAATCGCTCGTCCCGAAGTAATTGTGAACAAACAGCCGGAAGTATTGTTGCAAGCTCGCCGATTTCAGGTTCTGCGCATTTCTCGCCGCACGCCTGATGGCTCAACCCACACCCACGAGGTCGTCAAACACCCTGGCTCGGTCGTCATCCTACCCGTTCTTGCTCCCGATCAGGTCTGCCTGATCCGAAATTATCGCGTTGCCGTTGGCGAAACACTGTGGGAACTGCCCGCGGGAACACTTGAGCGAGACGAAGATCCCACCGACTGTGCACGCCGCGAACTCGTTGAAGAAACCGGCTATCGGGCCGGCCACCTGGAAAAATTGTGCGAGTTTTTCCTATCGCCAGGCATCCTGCATGAGCGGATGCACTTGTTTCTTGCCACCGATTTACAGGCCGGAGCTGCCACACCGGAATCAGGTGAGGAAATTCAAACCCACGTAATGAGTTTGGACGACGCGTTGCGGCTAATCGAGACCGGCGAACTCCACGACGCTAAATCACTAGTCGGGTTGCTGATGTACGACCGGATGCAGCGGCAGAAACTTGGAAATTGATAGTAAAATATCAAAATCGATCGCGATCTTAGGCCACCGCGTCCGCAATCATCCTCGCCGCATTGCCCGCTGGATGTCACGCTTCGCGGCCTTCTGTTTCAGCACTTCGCGCTTGTCGTGCAGTTTGCGTCCCTTGCACAAGCCCAACAGCACTTTCGCTCGGCCTTCGGTGAAGTACATTTTCAGCGGAATCAATGTCAAACCCTTCTCGGTGGCCCGGCCAGCGAACTTTTTGATTTCTCGCCGGTGAATCAGCAATTTCCTAGGCCGTTTTGGCACATGATTTAGCCGGTTTGCCTGCACATATTCCGGAATGTCGCAACCCATCAGCCAAAGTTCGTTACCTCTCAGCCGGGCATAAGCTTCTTCGAGCGACAAAGCTCCAGTGCGCAGGCTTTTCACCTCGCTTCCAACCAACACAATTCCGCATTCCAGCGTTTCCAGCACTTCATATTCGTGCCGGGCGCGTCGGTTTTGAGCAATCTGCCGTTGATTGTCGTGCTCACGATCGGGGGCGTCTTTTTTGCCCCCTTTTTTAGCTGCTTTTTTAGCCGTGACGATTCTCCTCGCCTTTTCCCACAGATTGGCCGCTGATACAGTTAACTATCCCTCGCTATTTAAACCATGCAACTCGTTACACTCAATCCCTCAGTCGATTCTCCACCGCGGCCACGCTTGCCTCCGTGGCTTAAAAAGAGTCTGCCAACCGGCGGCGGATTACAGTTCACTTCCCGCCTCATCGACGACTTACACTTGGAAACCGTTTGCGAAAGCGCCAAGTGCCCCAACCGCTTGGAATGCTGGTCGCAAAAAACGGCCACGTTCATGATTTTAGGTAATGTCTGCACCCGGCCCTGCGGTTTTTGCTCCGTCCCCAAGGGCAAAACTGAAGCAATCGAGCTCGACGAACCCGACCGCGTCGCCGAAGCTGCCGCCCGCCTCGGATTACAACACGTCGTTATCACTTCTGTCACCCGTGACGACCTGCCCGATGGCGGCGCCGATCATTTTTATCGGTGTGTCTTAGCTGTCCGTCAGCGAACGGGAGCCGCCGTCGAAGTGCTGACACCCGATTTTCTTGGAAAGCCCAGCGCCCTGGAACGCGTGATGCAGTCAACTCCCGAAGTATTCAATCACAACACCGAAACCGTCCCGCGCCTGTACAGCTCTGTTCGCGGCCGCAAAAGCAATTATCGCTGGACGCTGCAACTACTGTCTCGAGCCAAACAGCTTGAACCGCATGTAAAAGTCAAAAGTGGCTTGATGCTGG
>DASXPQ010000405.1:0-10808 GCA_036493575.1 Pirellulales bacterium | reverse complement strand
CTCCAGCGACAGCGCTAATTGGTTTGTTTGCAGTTCGTGACGATGTTCGGCTTTCATCCGTGTTTCAATCCCGGCGAGATTAGGCGTAAAACAAGCAGCTCAATGATACCGCAAGTGGCAGCGAAGTAACACTCCTCATGTTTGACGACTGGAGTATAGCGCTCGCGCAAGAACAGCGTCAAGACCGGCCGACTCCAATAGATTTTGGCGTTTGACTCTGAATTTCCTACCAATGGACAATTCGCTACCTGCCACGATACACTCGCACGGCAATCGACCACTGCCCCCGCGACCACCGGTAATCATTTTCTTCTTGTTCGAACTCAATTCTCGTTTCTCATCCTCCGCATCTTCGACCTTCTGCACAACGATGTCGCTCAACCCCTCCCAACGCCAGGCAGTCGAAACTCTTTCCGGACCGCTGTTGGTTCTGGCAGGGGCGGGCACCGGAAAAACGAGAGTGGTTACCTTTCGAATTGCCAACCTCATTCGCAACCGCATCCGGCCTGAACGAATTCTGGCCGTCACGTTCACCAACAAAGCGGCGGGCGAAATGCACGAACGCACCGCCGACTTGCTGGGCCGCCAACTGAAAAAGCGTCCGGAAATTTCCACTTTCCATTCCTTATGTGTGCGAATTCTGCGGCGGCAAATTAATCAACTTGGCTATCCCAAACAATTTGTGATTTTCGACCGTGGCGACCAGGAAGGCGCCGCCCGGCAGGCATTGCGCGAGGTTCGTGCCAGTGCCGATCGCTTGCGTCCCGGCGATCTGCTGTATTTCATCGGGCGCTGGAAAACGGCAGCCCTCGATCCCGACCAAGCTGTCTCGCAGGCAGCTACCGATCGGGAGCATCTCGCGGCCGTCGCCTATCGCCGTTATCAAGACGCCTTGAAAACCGCCGGAGCCGTCGATTTCGACGATCTGCTTCTGCTAACTCAAAAGCTCTTCGAGCAATTTCCTCGGGTTCGCCACGACGAAGCCGCCCGATTCGACCATTTGCTCATCGACGAATACCAGGACACCAACGCCAGCCAATACCGCATTATAAAGTCGCTGGCCGAAGCGCACGGCAATTTGTGCGTGGTGGGCGACGACGACCAATCGATCTACGGCTGGCGCGGCGCTGAAGTGGAACACATCCTGCGTTTTCAGCACGATTGGCCCGCAGCTACCGTGGTCCGCTTGGAAGATAACTACCGCACCTGCGAAGCAATTTTGGATTTCGCAAATCGCCTCATCGCCTTTAACCGCAATCGCCATGAAAAAGTATTACGGCCAGCGCGAACTGGCGGCTTACCGCCGGGCATTGTGCAATGCCAGGATGAAACCGACGAGGCGGCGCAAGTAATTGCTGATATCAAGTTGCGGCTACAAAATCCCGGCAACAACCCCCGAGATATTGCCATTTTGTGTCGCACGAACGAACAGCCCCGGCCGTTTGAAATGGAGCTCCGTCGCGAAAAAATTCCCTATGTACTGATCGGCGGACAATCGTTCTATGATCGCCGTGAAGTGAAGGATATTTTGGCCTACCTCCGCGTGCTCGATAATCCGCACGACGAGCCCTCGCTGCTACGCATCATCAACACGCCCCCGCGCGGTATCGGGCAAAGCTCCGTCAAAGCGCTCCTGGAACAAGCGGTGCAACATGGCAAGCACTTGTGGGATGTTTTGGCTGATCTGCCGCCGGAATGCAAACTATCGCCCGCCGCCGTCGAAGCCATTCATCGGTTTCGCGAAATGATTCAATCGTACCACGCGCGGCGCGAGGGCAATTCTTTGTTCGAGTTAGCAACCCACCTCATCGCTCACATCCATTACTACGATGATCTAGTTCGGCAATATCCAGAACAAGACGAGCTGCAATCTCGCTGGGCCAGCGTGCAGGAACTTATCAATGCGCTGGCCGGGTTCGAAAAGCGAGTAAAAAAACCAACTCTTCGCGCATTCCTCGACGAAGTAGCCTTGGGCGAGCGCGATGAAGCTTCCGATAAGGAATCGAAACTGAACCGCAACGCCATCGCCCTAATGACCCTGCATGCCGCCAAGGGCTTGGAGTTCCCGCACGTTTATTTAGTGGGCTTGGAAGAAGGCCTGTTGCCGCATCAAAAATCGGTCGACGCGGAAAAAAATGGCGATTCCGGCGCCATCGACGAAGAGCGACGCCTGTGCTACGTCGGCGTCACGCGCGCCAAAGATCGCCTGACTCTGTCACTCGCGTTGGCACGCATGAAGTGGGGCAAAAGCCGCCCCACCCAGCCCAGCCGTTTTTTATACGAACTGACAGGGCAAGCCGAACGTCGCGCCAAATCAGTCCAGAAACTGCCGCCGCGAAAACAAACTGCAAAACCCACTCGCTCCACGGTTCATTGAACGTACAGAATATCACCGTCAACCACTTGGTACTTGCAGACAATGTCGCTCCCCTCGCCGTTGCCGCCGGGCACACCATCCGCGCCGTAACTGATCAAAACGAACGTCTTCGGTCCAACCACGGAATAATCCAACGGCCGACTCCAGCCGTCAATGGCGCGTGGAGGCGATCCACCTTGAACTGCCAGAGAGTCCAGCGCTGAAGGCAATTCCCGGTGTGTCTGCACGTAAGTTTTAATCCGCGTAGCAACCTCGCTGATGACCGACACGGTTTGCTCTTTGGCTGCACCCTTACTGGCAAACAACTGCAACAAGAACAAGCCCACAAACAACAGCCCAATCGCAATCGCACCCGCAGTGACTGCCGGGCGATTGAAAAATTTCCCCGCGCCCGCCGCCCGGACGGTTTTTTTGCCCCTTGAAGCATTAATCCAATTACCAACCGGCACTGGGGCCACACTGGCGGATCTTTCTTTCCCGACACTTCCCGACGCTCCCTGTTGATCTTCAAACAGATAATCCCACTCTGCGCCGGCAAAATATTCTCGCAACTCGTCGTAGTTTTCGATCACCTCAGTCAGCGGCCGCACTTCCTGCTTAATCATCTTGATTTTCAAATCGCAAACTTTGACTCCCAGGAACTCCTGCGCCTGTTTTAAATGCTGTTGCGGCGTCGCAGCCATGTCTTCATAAAACCAGCGCATCACCTCGTGCGCCTGGATGTTTCTTTCCACCGCCGCCTCGTAGCGCGTTCTTTTCCGAAACTCAGCCAGGCATTCCTCGGGATCGATAGTGACCGTCGTCCGCGATCTTTGAGTCTCATCTTTAATTCCGTATTTGTTGTCCTTCTGTGCAATCAATAGCGAAGTATACGTGGCCAACAAATTTCGCCGGGTGAGGTAGATGATTTTCAAATCTCTATTTCGCGCCAGCCATTTCCAAACACATCGAAACGGATATCGATCAATCTGATCTGGAAACAGTTTGAAACCCACCGCTTGAATGCCATCCCGATATGGCGAAAATACAAATTCGTCCAGAAACTTTCGCGGGTCCGCATCGCGCAAAGCAAGCAGCCTTTCGGAATGGTTATCGTAGCCCTCCAAATGAAAAAGCATCCTGTCGGGCACAAACAGCTCGCTGAACACCACCATTTGCGGATGCTCGCGGAGTGAGGTGATGGCCAGCGATGAGCCCGACCGCTGGTGCGCCAACAGCACAAACTTTTGATAATTCCGATTCGGCCCCTGCAGAGCTTGCGGCCGTTCATTTACCAAGTCGGCGGAATTAACCTTCGTCGGCAGCGGAAGCGATTTCAACGATCGGGCAATCCTACTTGAGTACTTCTGCAACATCCGTCGCCTCCTTTCGTACGGAAATGGTCCGCCCGATATCCAGTATGAAGCGCCGCTGAACGACCTGGATCAATTTACATTTTGGCGGGAAATCCAGGCAATCTCACTTTAGAGGCCCGCCGCGTTTCGGCAGGATTTGACCGCTCGGCAGAGCTGTCCCACGACGGCCTAATCAGCGGGGTGGTTCCGGCGGTGCCGGCTGATCGCCAGGCTTTTGCCCGAATAGAAAGTGCATTAAATCGCGGGCGCCAAAGCATCCAACCAACGAGTTACTGGCTCATCAAAATGGCCCGGGCGTGCTGTGCCCATTGAAATTCTTTGCAGTATTCGTCTTTTTATCATGACAGCAAAGACGCAGTGACGATAAGGCGATTGAATCACTCTTTTCTACAAGTTGGTCAACGAGAAGGGCTTCCCGAAACTTTTCGCCACTTCGTGTTCTCACCCTGTCTGTTCGTCAAGCTTGGTCACCATCAATGTTAAGTGGATTCCGCCGCTTCACACGAACGCACCTGCTCAAGCACTGCCTAGCAGGACGCTTTAGCGAAGATCTCGCACTGTGTCTGTCGTCTTCGCCTCGCTCGGGCAGCACTTTGCTCGCGCAAGTATTGACTGCGATTCCTGGCACTTGCATATTGTTCGAACCGGAAGACTTTCGCTACGTCCCGGAGGCCAAGGCAGCGCATTTCTCAAGGCGAACTTATGCCCACGCGGAAAAAAATTGGCCCGAGGGCGAGGCATTCCTGCGACGTGTGTTTTCCGGCAGAGTCATCGATAAGTGGACAGGCGGGCAAATGTCGATCCTTGACTTGCTAGCAAAGAGAATGATCGTCAAGTTTGTTCGCGCCCATCCGTTGCTTCCGTGGATCTGTCGGAACTTCAACATACCGGCTCCAATATTCCTGATCCGGCATCCCTGTGCGGTGGTAGCCTCGCAGTTGAACTACGGTTGGACAGAAAGCGACCGTCCAGACAGGCCCGCGTACATCGAGCACCACCCGCTGTTTAAGTGTGCGCTGGCCAAAATGAAATCGCCGGAAGAGCATCTTGCGGCGGGGTGGGCGCTCGATCAGCTGCCAGCATTGATGCAGCCGCGTCCTCATCCCTGGTTCATCGTAACGTATGAGGAACTGTTGCTTCGTCCCGAGCCAACACTGGCTAAGATCGCCCAAAAATGGAACGTTGAGATCAACATGGATCGGGCCATGTCGCGACTGCAACAACCATCGAGCACGGTCAGTAAATCGGGAATCCGAGGCATCCACGGCTGGAAAAAAGACCTCACCGATCGGCAGGTGTCGCAAATTCTCGGCGTTACCGAAAAGTTTGGCCTTGGGTTTTATAGCGGGGACGATGAAGCGAATTATGCAGCCTTGCATAGCCAGCAATTGGCCGGAGATATTCATCGAGCTGGGACCGGCAGCGATCATCAATCGACAACTTCACTGAACGTCGCCGCAGCGTGAGTTAAACGCCCCAGGCGTTTGCCCCTGTCCGAATCGCAAAAAGCAGTTCGGCTAAATTGAAATCGGCTTACCGTGGCGGCTCTGGCGGTGCCGGCTGATCGCCCGGCTTTTGCCCGAATAGAAAGTGCATCAAGTCGCGGGTGCCAATCAGCCGGGGACTGGAAAACATCTCCCCGGCGGCAAAACCGGCCGCACTCCCCAGCTGCACGGCAAATGCCCGCACCCGCTGTTCGATTTGCTTCTCCGGCTTGGCCCCAAACTGGGTCACATAGCAGTGAATAGCCTCCAGTTTGGCATCCAGCGTGTCCGTGATGTCAACCACAATACTTCCCGCTCCCGGCGGTGCACCGAACGACGTGAACGCTAGCGTGTAATACAAATACGCACTAATCGTATGCACCGGCAGGCCGTCGAAGTGCTGATCCCACTTCGTCAGACGCGAATAAAACACTCCTGCATCGGTAATCTGCATGGCTTGAAAATGATCGGGCGAAGCCAATGGCGTTTTCTCGCCGAAACCAAACACCAACCGAGGTCGATACCGGCGAAACACCTTGCCTAGTGCGACTCTCGCTTCAAACGTGTCGAACAATCGCCGGTTGGGCAAATCCAACTGGATACGTTTATGGACCCCAAGCTTTTTGCGCGCGGCCTCCGCTTCAGCGGCCCGCGCCTCCGGACCTGGCGAATTCGGCGTGGGTTCCCCGTCGGTTAAATCAACAATGCCAACTCGATAGCCCTGCCTCACCAACTTGGCCAGCGTGCCACCACAGGCGATTTCGACATCGTCCGGGTGCGCCCCCACGGCAATCACATCGAGCGGTTGTTCGTCAGCCATGTTGCAAGCTGCGGATAAGTTTATTCGACCCTGACCGCGCTGATCAAAAACGTCGGATTCAGCGCTCCAAATCGCATGCTCTCCAATTGCTGCATGCCGCGGGCAATATTAATCATCAATACGCTGACATCCGGCGCTTGCCGCTGCAGCGCCTCGCGCACGGCAGTCAGGTTTTCGATGCTCCCCACGGTCGCCACCAACCTGCCGCCGATCTTCAATTGTTTATAGGCCAGTTCCACCAGCCGAGAAATCTCCCGCCCACTGCCTCCCACGAAAACGCAATCCGGCTGCGGCAAATTTCCCCACGCTTCCGGGGCTCGGCCCAACACCGGCACTAAATTCTTGACGCGAAACCGCTCGGCATTGGCCTCAATCAAATTGATATCTTCCGGATCCATTTCAATCGCATAAACTTTGCCATCCGTCGCCAGCATCGCGGCTTCAATCGATATCGATCCGCTGCCGGCCCCCACATCCCACACAATGCTTTTTTGTCCAATCGCTAACTCCGCCAGCGCAATGCAGCGCACTTCCGCCGGAGTCAGCAGACCGTGCTTTGGTCGGGCCTGCAAAAACACTTCGTCCGCATTGCCAAACCGCCGCAATCGCTGTGCATCGGTCGGTCGATCCGGTGTTTCCGGCCGCCGTACCAAAATCATCACATTCAGCGGCGCAAACTGCTCGCGAGAAATCTCGTTTAACGAGCCCTGTGTAACTCGCTCATCCGGCGAGCCAAGGTTTTCGCATACGTAGGCCTGGAAATAATCGATCTGCTGTTCCAACAGGGCCCGCGCTACGGCGGCCGGCGGAAACTGATCGCTGGTGAACATTCCCACGGTATCGGCAATCCGGATTTTCTCGATCACCGATCCAAGCGGATGCGATGCTAAATTCGTCAGATACGCATCTTCCCAGCTTTCCTTCACTCGGGCGAACGCTAACTGCATGCTGCTGACGTGCGGCACGACCTCAAAGCGGTCCTTCCCCAACTTATCGCACAAATACCGCGCCACGCCATAAAACAGCGGGTCGCCGGAAGCCAGAACGGCGATGGCTTTATTCCCAGCCTTATTGACTTGCTGCACGGCCTCATCCAAATTGCCGCCCAACACCACCCGCTGGTCGGTCACGCCCGACTTTGGAAGCAGCTTCAGCGTCGCCTCGGCGCCCATGACCAGTTCGGCTTCCTCAATCAGCCGTCGAGCCTGCGCCGTGATTCCTTCCAGCCCATCGTCGCCGATGCCGATTATGTGAATCTTCTTCATGCCGCTGATTCTACGGCATTAGCGCCAAAACGAAAAGCGGCGAGGATAATCCCCGCCGCTTTTGATAATTCAAAGCAGAATTGTCAATTTCGCGCTTACGCTTGGAACGAACTACCACAGCCACAGCTCTTGGTGGCATTGGGGTTTTCGAACGTGAAGCCGCGCTTCTCCAAACCTTCGTAAAAATCTACGGTCGTCCCGTCGAGATACAAAGCGCTCTTTTTGTCCACCACCAGGCTCACGCCGTGGCAATCAAATTTGGAGTCAGCCTTTTCATCATACTTCTCATCAAATCCCAGGCTGTATTGAAAGCCGCTGCAGCCGCCGCCAACCACGCCCACGCGCAGCAAAGTACTGGGCTGCATCTTTTGGTCTTCAATGATCTTTTTAACTTCTTGCGCGGCTCGTTCGGTGAGAGAGACTGCCATGGCGTTAAACTCCTGGTATTCGATGGATCAAGTTGATTTGTCAGCAAATGATTACGTTCCGCAGACCCTAAATTATACAACCCTATGGCCAAAAGAAAGAGCGGATTACGCGAATTCCGCGCTCGACTATTCGCAATTTGCCGCCTCAGGCCATGCTGGACAGCTTGCGCAACCGGTTCACCGAGTCCGAAAGAACCTCAATTGCCGTTTCTACTTCCTGCGCCGTGTTAAACCGCCCCAGCCCAAACCGCAAACTACTCCGCACTGCATCCTCAGTAAGCCCCAGGGCTCGCAACACATGGCTGGGCTCCGGATTGGCCGACGTGCAAGCGCTCCCGGCACTGACCGCCAGCTTGTCTTGCATATCAAGCAGCAAAGCTTCGCCGTCCACGTAGCCAAAACTGAGATTCAAATTGCCGGACAAGCGGATCAATTCATTCATTTCGCCGGATTGTTCCAACGCCGGGCCGTTCAATACGACCTCCGACAACCGTTCCATCAACCCGGCAGACAACCGATTTCTCAGCGCCGCCAACCGCGGCTGCTCAACCTGCATTTCCGCCACGCACAATTCCAGGGCCGTGGCAAACCCGACAATGCCCGGCACATTTGCGGTCCCGCTGCGCATGCCGTTTTCCTGCCCGCCGCCAAAAATCAGCGGTTCCAGTTTCACCAACGGCGCCCGCCGCCGCACAAACAGCGCGCCAATACCTTTGGGCCCGTACATCTTGTGCGCTGAAAAACTCATCAGATCAAGCTGTAGCACGTCGACATCCACAGGAATCTTCCCCACCGCCTGCGTGGCATCGCTGTGCAACAGCACGCCGCGCTGCCGGCACATGGCCCCCATTTCTGTCAGCGGCTGAATTACCCCGATTTCATTGTTCGCCAACATTACACTGACGAGCACGGTATTATCGCGAATCGCTGCCGCCACTTGCTCGACATCCACGCTACCGGCCCG
This sequence comes from Pirellulales bacterium, assembly GCA_036493575.1. Taxonomy (GTDB): domain Bacteria; phylum Planctomycetota; class Planctomycetia; order Pirellulales; family JADZDJ01; genus DATJYL01. The sequence continues at coordinate 2,115 of DASXPQ010000405.1, read as the reverse complement.
CTCGCTGCCAGCCTGTTCCACCGGCAACAGTGTGATTTCGCATCCGTGCTGATTCAAAAACTCAAGCGGATCGAGAATCGCCTTGTGCTCTGTGACCACGCTGACAATATGTGGTGGCCTGCCCGGCTTCTTCGCTAGCGCCCGCTCCGCCACGCCGCGCAGCGCCAGGTTGTTGCTTTCCGTCGCCCCGCTAGTAAACACAATCTCTCGCGGCTCGGCACCAATCGCCGCGGCAATGCTCTCCCGGGCCGCATCTACCGCTTCCCGCGCTTCCCAGCCAAAACGATGGCTCGTGCTCCCCGCATTTCCAAACCGCTCGCTGAAGAACGGCAACATGGCCTCCAGCACCCGCGGATCGACCCGCGTTGTCGCATGGTTATCCATGTAGATGGCAGAGCCGTTCGTCATTGCAGCGCGTTATGCAGAGCGACATTCCTTGTCGTAGAAGAATTCGCAACAGGAAAAAACTCAAATCATCCAAACAATGCCCGCAAGCAAAACTGCGACCACGATTCAAACCGATCCAACTCCGCCAGCAACTCCGCCACCGGTCGAAAGCCGGCATCCAGAACTTCGCTTTCCCGGGCCTGCACCGCGGGTCGTTCCACATCCAGTAAATGCACCACGCCCAAATGGACCTGCCCAACTGGCGTCTCATCGTCGTTAATCAATCCTACGCAGCGGCCGGTGAACGGGGTATCAATAATGACTTCCTCGTCCAGTTCCCGCCGCATGCCGGCATCATAAGGAACCGAGTCGGGCGACACCTGATCGTCCACTGAAATGTGCCCGCCCACCCCCACGCTCCGTTTGCTGTGCAGCCGGCTTTCGCCCATTCCCTTGCCACGCGTGTATTGAAAAAGCTGATCGCCGCCGGCCGCATCGCGATGCCGAAATATCACGTAGGGAATCAATTGTTTAAATTCAGGATTCTCCTCCATCTCCCCACGAGGCCGATAACTGGTGTTCGCCGGGCTGAGAAGTTCGGCCAGATATCGATCGGCGTCAGTGCTAAAACCCTGGAAATAGCCCAAACGGCGAAACAATTCGGTCGGCACCACCAGCACGTGTTCAGTATGAACGAGCGACATAATTTAAATTCTGCAGTGGGAGGAATAGAAACGCGGCTTCACAGATCGCCGGCCAAATATACCGCTTCACCCAAGCTTTGACGAGCGCCCCATCGCGTCCCAAAATTCTCGCCCCATTCGAGCTTACACAATCAACATCGCATCGCCGTAGCTGTAAAAACGGTACTCATTCCGAACGGCCTCTTCATAGGCGTGGCGAATCAACTCATTTCCGCCAAACGTCCGCACCAACACCAACAGCGTCGTGTGTGGCAAATGAAAGTTCGTCAGCAGGCAATCCACAGCCCGAAATCGATACGGCGGCCTTATGAACAGTTGCGTCTGTCCTTCCCACGGCCGCAGCACCCCATCGGCTGCGGCCGTCTCCAGCACCCGTACCGAAGTCGTCCCCACAGCCATAATTCGCCCACCATTTTTTTTGGCCTGCGTCAATCGCTCCACACTGGCGGCGTCAATTCGGCCCCATTCGCTGTGCATGGCGTGCTTCGCCAACTGCTGAGCCTTGATCGGACGGAAAGTATCCATCCCTACGTGCAATGTAACCTTCGCCAGGCCAATTCCCGCACCCTGCAGCCGGTCGAGCAGCTCCGGCGAAAAATGCAAACCCGCCGTCGGCGCCGCCACCGAGCCGTTGTGTTTGGCAAACACGGTTTGATATCGCTGCCGGTCAACGTCCAACATCTCGCCTTGCCGAATATATTTCGGCAGCGGCACCCGGCCAATCCGCTCCAACATGTCCCACGCCAGTTCGTCTTCCGGCGGCCGCACCAGCCATACGCCATCTTCCGACTTGGCCACCATCCGCAACTGAATATCGTCGCGCGCCAGTCGATCAACCAATTGTATCGTTTCCCCAGCCGTCAATTTCCCTCGTGCCTTACAAAGAATCTGCCATGCACCACTGGCCTCCGTGGCCAAATACAACCCCTCCCAGCGCCCTTTGGTCGCAGTCCGATAGCCCACCAACCGCGCTGGTACAACTCGGGTATCATTCAGCACCAGGCAATCGCCCACGCGCAATAAT
>DASXPQ010000404.1:0-2586 GCA_036493575.1 Pirellulales bacterium | reverse complement strand
GCCCGTGAACAGCGTCGGCTCGATGAAGCAACCCTTATCGCCAAACCGTTCGCCGCCGCTGACGCACTTGGCGCCTTCCTGCTTGCCCGACTCGATGTAGCCCATCACCTTGTCGAACTGCTCCTTGTTCACTTGCGGGCCTTGCTCGGTGGCCGGATCGAACGGATCGCCCAGCCGGCGCTTGCCGTTCATGGCCGAAATCTTGTCGACGAACTTATCGTGCACCTTGTCTTCCACAAACAGCCGACTGCCGGCACAGCAGCACTGACCTTGGTTGAAGTACAATCCAAAGTGCGCGCCCGCCGCCGCGGCATCCAAATCACTATCCGCAAACACGATGTTTGGGCTTTTACCGCCCAGTTCCAAGCTGATCCGCTTTATATTTGAAGCGGCGCCTTGCATGATGAGTTGGCCGACTTCGGTCGAACCCGTGAAGGCCACCTTGTCCACATCTGGATGCTTCACCAGCGCCCCACCGGCCGTCGGGCCCATGCCTGGAACAACGTTAATCACGCCGTCGGGAAAACCGGCTTCCTGCGCCAGCTTCGCCATCCGCAAACAACTCAGCGGCGTTTGCTCGGCAGGCTTCATCACAATGGTATTTCCAGCCGCCAGCGCCGGGCCCCATTTCCAGGCCACCATCAGCATCGGGAAATTCCACGGAATAATCTGCCCGACCACGCCTACCGGTTCGCGGCGAGTGTAGGTAAAATAATTACCGCGCACCGGAATCGTTTGGCCATGGAGCTTATCCGCCCAGCCCGCGTAATAGCGCAGACAATCAATCGTCAGCGGCAGGTCTGCCGCACGGCTGTCCCGAATCGGCTTACCGTTGTCGAGCGTTTCCAGTGCTGCCAATTCATCAATTTCCTCTTCGATCAAATCGGCCAGCCGATTCATTAGCTTGCCCCGATCGCGCGCATCCATTTTGTTCCATGGTCCGTTTTCAAAAGCGTTGCGGGCCGCTTTCACCGCCAGATCGATATCGGCGGCATCCCCTTCAGCCACGTTGGCAATCACTTCTTCGGTGGCCGGGTTGATCGTTTCAAATGTCTTGCCGCTTTTGGCTGCCTGCCACTTGCCGCCAATCAAGCACTGCGTTTCGCGCACCTGCGGTTTGCGAGTTTTCGGTTGTACAGCGGTCGCCATGATTTCACCTCCAATGTGTGTGGTATGTTGTGCGGCGCAATAGGTGGCGGAAAAAGCGCGAAGGAGCGTGCTGTCGATCACGCAGATAACGAACCGCAGATGGCAACCGCTCCCCTGGCACCAGGAATTCTACCGAAGTAGCTTCACGATAAGCAAGAATGCAGCTGCCCAGGCCTTGGTAGTCCAAACTTCAATAAACCTACAGATTTCGCATTTTGACGGCCGCTTTTGCGATGATTTCGCTCCAATCGGTACCATCGGACCCCAGTTGCCGCGCCGCCCCAAACACCCTATGATTGAGCTGTGTTACCCGCCTAACCGGCCGTGCTTCGGCCAACACGAACGAACCGCAAAACCGCTTCGCCCCACCCTACTACCGGCAGTTTTGCCCGTTTGTTAGAACAGCAGTACGCTATTTCCCGATAAATTATAAGGCTTCCGCAATCACCGAAAACCACGTGGCAGTAGCGATCCCGCCTGGGGCCCGCTGACCGCCGTTGGGAAGCCAAGTTTAGTTTTTGTGTCCCGATAGGAGCATCAAACGATGAAGCGAGTTGCTACATGGGTCCTGCCCCTGGCTGTGATCTCTTTATTTTCTTTCGCAGCCATCTCCCGTGCTGAGGAACTCCGCAGTGGTCCCCAACCTGGCGAAATGCTGGGTGCCTACGAAGTCACTAAAGTCGCCGGCGCTCCAGACGATGGCGTCGCCGAGGGACAGCAGTTGTGCTATCGCTGCAAGATGGGCAATCGGCCCGTCGTCATGATCTTCTCTCGCAAGCCCGACCGCGCACTCGCCCGCCTCGTCAAACGGCTCGATAACGTCGTCGCTCAGAACAAGGACGATCACAACATGGCATCGTTCGTCAGTTTGCTGGGCGACAAGCCCGATCAATTGGCCAACGCCAGCAAAAACATTGTCGATGAAACCAAGGCCAAGAATGTCGCCTTCGTTGTCCCCAAAGAACAGCCGAATGGTCCGGAAACTTATAAAATTAATCCGGAAGTCGAAACGACCGTCCTGATTTATGTGAAGGGCAAAGTAAAGGCCAATCACGCCATTCCGCCAGGCGGACTGAACGACACAACCGCCGACCAAATCGTCGCCGACACCGCGAAGATTTTGAAGTAAGCTTCGATTTTTCCGCGATAAAAGACAAAGCCCAGGGGTCGCTACTCCTGGGCTTTTTTCTGCGCTACGATCAAATTCGACCTTCGCCTTGGCCCAATTTCACAGCACGTCCACCGCAATGCTGGGCTTCGCTTGGTGCTGTCAGTTCAGTGGCGTTGCCGAACGGATCAAATCGTAGCCGACGCCGAAAATCGCCGCGTCGATCAGCAAATGGCTAAACCACGGCCCGTAAATCGATTGGCTGCGATCATACAACCACGCCCAAAATCCCCCGCCCATTGCCGTGGCAAAAGAAAAGACCCACGTCC
>DASXPQ010000403.1:0-6620 GCA_036493575.1 Pirellulales bacterium | reverse complement strand
CGGTTCAATCGCGCGGCAACGATTCCTTGGACGGCGAATTGCTCGCCTTTGCTGATCAGTCCCCCACCAGTTCTGCGCAAAAACCGCCGGCTGTGGCAATAACATCGGAAGCAAAGGATTCTGCCTCCAAAGCTGGTTCTTCAAAGACCACAGAAACCAAGACACCGACTGCTCAGCCAACGGATTCACCAACGGCAAAATCTGATGCCAAGATTCCTGATGCCACGGCATCGACCTCGGTTGAATACGAACCATTGAGCAAGGTTAAAGATACGATTCGCAAGCGCTTGGCTCAGCAGAAAGTCGACGAGCAAATCGACACGGCATTCTCTGCCATTGAACTGCAGGTCGATCAATACACACGCAGCCTCGATACATACCGTGCTGCGGTCAGTCGCGGAAATAAAACCACCAAGAAGCCCGAGCCGCCAGATCTAGCTGCGCTGGCCAAACCATATGGCTTGGAGGCGAAGGAAACTGATTTAGTTTCTCAACAGCAAGCGCTGGACAATACCGATATCGGTAAATCTTACAGCCTGAGCATCCTGGACAGTTCCGTCGCAGCGATGACCGGCCAACGATATGCCGCCCAACAGTTCGCGCGGACGGCATTTGCATTGGATGCAAGTTCACAACCAACACTGGCCATATACCAGCCTCAGCGCACCACCGATAACGATAATAATCGTTATTTGTGGTGGAAGACCGGTGACGAGGCGGCGCATACGCCTCCATTAGACGAAATCGAGCCGCAGGTCACGCTGGCTTGGAAGACCATCCAGGCTCGAAAGCCGGCGCTGGCTAAAGCCGAGGAAGATGCAGCGCAGTCGCGAAAACTCAAACAAACATTGAAAGAAGCATTTGGCGGCACACCGGGTAACACTGTCAGCACGGCCGGACCTTTCAGTTGGCTAACGCAGCCAATTGGCCAGCCTTTGGGTCAGCCAGAACTCACACAAGTTTCCGGAGTGGAGCAAGCCGGCAACGAATTTATGAAAGCAGTATTTGCTTTGAGGCCCGGCGAAATAGGTGTTGGCGTTAATGAGCCGCAAACAGTGTACTATGTGGTGCAAGTGGAAAGCGAAGAGCCACCGATCGATGACCTGCGACAGGAATTCATGACAAAAATGGGTAGCGAAACGGCATGGGCTCCATACGCTGCAATCGGGGCGGAAGAAAACATTGGTTTGGCGCCCGCCTGGTTGAAGCAGGTCAAAAACGAATACGGCTTCCAACTTGCCCCAGGCCAAACTCTGTCCGACACGCGCACAGTCGATTGAAACGCGGCAATAACTGTTTCAAATACGGCTCAGGCAGATTGTGATGAGTCATGTGTTCCGCGAGACGCACTCCTCATGGCTCCGCCGAGCTTTCTCAGGCTCTTCGTTTGCAACGAAGTGGACAGCGGCGCGAAGCGATGCTACTGAAAAGACTTTGCAAACAGTGGCCCGATGATGCGAACATTTGGTTCCTTTTAGGAACAATGCTCGACGCCAGCGGCAAAATCGCTCAAGCGATTCCATGCTACTTGCGAGCTTTGCGACGGAACCCACGGTATCCCCGTCATTACGAGATGTGCCTGTACTTGTGCAGTTCATATCGCAAAACCGGTCGACCACAAGCAGCTCGGCGGTGGCTGAAAAAGGCGGAAGGCTTCGCTCGTGATATACCGCTCCAGCACACTTTGCAACGATTGCTAAATCGCAAACGGTTTTCGTGAAAATGCCGTGGGGGATAATGAGGCTGGGCCCGAATCTTCTGAGGTGAAACACCTGTTTGAAAAACGATTGAATTGTCCTTTCGAGCGGAGTAAGATGCCAGTTTTGCGGGTTGGTTTTCCATCTCCCAGGACTTTTCTATTCTGTCGATACCATGGCTACTGGTATGCCGATTTCACCGACGACTGGCGCAGATCAAAAAACGCCACGGCGGTTTCGTCCTAAATTCCACATCCGCGTTTTGGGGAGTGCCGCCCCGGTGTTTCCGGGTTTTGAAGTCGATATTCTCGACCGCGTGCCCGACGACGAAAAGCCAGAAGCCGTGTGGCATCGTGACAGAGCTCGAGCTATTCTGCGAGCACATCCGGAAGTTCGCAAACTGTTCGGCCATTCGCCCAGCACGTCGTTGTTCTGCTTAATGTGTAGCGGGGCGCAAGTAGCTCTTGCCGCAACGTCGGCCCATGTACCGCTATGGGCGGTGATTTCTTTGGCCTGGGTGTTCGGTTCCATGCTGAACGTGTGCCTGTTTCAGTTGGCGCACGAGTGCAATCACAATTTGATTTTCAAAAAAACGTTCGCCAATCGCGTAATGTTTACCCTTACGTCACTGCCGATGTTTCTATCGGCTCATCACACTTGGTGGGCCGAGCATTTGTCGCATCATAGCGACATGGGCGCTAAGAAGGACTTCATCACCCGGCGGCGCACGTTCTTTCTTACTTCGCGCATCCTGTCGCCGATGTTTTTCCCCTATTCATTGCTCATGATTGTCACGCAGATTTTCCGTAGTCTGATTGGAGTGGTAGTTTATGTGACCATTGATTTAGTTCGCGGCCGTGTGAAACCCAGCGATCGCACGCTTGCCATTCTGGCCGATCAACATTTGGTCAGCGGTTATCGGCGCGACGGCATCGAATCGTGGGCGGTGATCTACCCGGTACTGAACTTTATTATGTGCGGCTTGCTGTTCTGGTACGGTTTTGCCAGTAGTGGCTTAAGCGGCAGCAGTGCCGTGTGGGCTGGGCTGAAACCACTGTTGTATTTGATGGCCGCTCAAGCGTTTATGACTGGTTTCATGCACCCGTTGATGTTAGGCATTGTCCTTGGTATTTCGCACTTCCACGGCACGCGGCGCTATCAACCCTCTGCTTCGAACTACAACCGCTTGATTAATTGGCTGACGTTCAATGCCGGCCTGCACGTGGAGCATCATGATATCGCTGGCATCCCCTGGCATCGGTTGTGGAAACTCCGCCGTATTGCTCGAGAATTCTACGACGACTTGGAGACTATTCCGTCGTACACATTGCTGGGGTTAAAGTTTGTCTTCTGCAGCCCGACGAAGTTCGCTGAAGAATTCGACAATGAAACGCAGCGCAACATTCGCCGGTTCATGGCCGAAGCCGCGGAAGCGAATTGATTAGCGAGGAACGAATGCTCGTCGAAGCGACCGAAGTCCAATCGCTTCATTTCTGAAAACTGTCGCCGACGCGGCCGGCGACCGCGGCGATAGTGGCGGCCAGTTCTGTCGGTTCGACCGGCTTAATGACGTGGACCATAAAGCCCGAAAGCAGCGCTTTGGTACGATCTTCCGATCGAGCAAAGGCAGTTAGCGCAACGGCTGGCACTTGGCCGCCGCGGTCGGGCCCCAACGCTCGAACCTTTCGCAGGAACTCGTAGCCGTCCATGTCCGGCATGCCGATGTCGCTCAGCAGAACCGCCGGCCTTTCGCTTTCCAAAATCTGCAGTGCTTCAGCCGCGGAAGAGCATGTGATCACCTTGGCGCCGCACCCTTCTAACACACGTCGAATCAACTCCTGCGCGTCGGGTTGGTCGTCGACAACTAGCACCTTAATGCCATCAAGGCGAATTGGCTGAATTGGTGGCGCTTCCGGTGACGACGTTCTGGGATGAACCCGGTTTTCCTGATTGGCCGGACCGTGGATCACGGTAAGTGGGAGATGAACAATGAACGACGATCCCTGCCCTTCGCCGGCGCTTTTCACACGTACGCTTCCGCCGTGCAATTCCACCAATTGCTTGACAATGGCCAAACCCAACCCCAGGCCGCCGTGCTTGCGGGTCGTGGTGGCGTCGGCCTGGCGGAATCGGTCGAAAACGTATGGCAAAAATTCTGGCGCGATTCCCTGTCCGGTGTCGGCGACTGTAATTTCCAGGTGTGAATTCACGCGCTCCAGCACTACTTGCACTTTGCCCGCTTTGGGCGTGAATTTGACGGCATTGGAAAGTAGGTTCCACATGATTTGCTGCAGTCGGGCCGGATCGCCGGAGACGGGGCCGGCGAGCGGATCGAGCATTTGCTCAATGCGAACTCCTTTGGCGTCGGCTGCTGGCTGAACGGTGCGAATGGCCGCTTCGATAAAGCTGACCGGCGCGACGCGCTGGATATCGATCCGGATGTTGCCGGAAATAATCCGGCTCATGTCCAGCAAATCTTCGATCAGTTGGGTCTGCATGCGGGCGTTACGCTCAATAGTTTCCAGGCCCTCGGAAACGTCGTGTGGATCGTTCATGCCGCGGCGGAGCAACTGGGCCCAGCCCAAAATGGCGTTTAGCGGAGTGCGAAGCTCGTGCGAAAGATTGGACAGGAATTCGTCTTTCATGCGGTTGGCATGTTCCGCCGCGCTGCGCATGGCGCGTTCGTTGGCCAGCAATTGAGTTTTTTCAAATTCTCTGTCTTGAGCGACTTTTAGCGCACGGCTGTAGGTGCCCGCGACGGCCAACAGTTGTTTGCGCACCAAAAACGCGGCCAAGAAGCCAACCACCGCGCAGATTCCGATGCTTGTCGCCAGTACCACAATTGCGGTAAGCCGGGCGGTGCGTGTTTGCTGTTGGCGGAGGCCCGTTTCGACGTCAGTCAATAGGCCGACAGACTTTCGAAAGGAATCCATCAATACTTTGCCGCGGCCAGTTTTAACCAAGGAGCTGGCTTCATTGCCTTTGCCAACGAGTGTTTTCACGTCCTCGGCGTATTCCCGCCACGCTTTTGAGTGCTCGGCCATTTGTTCCAACGATCTTGCCGCGGCGGAAACTATGATTTCTGCACCGAGCTGATCGAGAGTTTGTGACAAAGGTTTTTTAGCGCTTTCATAGGGCTCCAGAAACTCGGGATCGCCGGTGATTACATAAGCGCGGAGTCCCGTTTCCATGTCGATCATTAACATTTGGGCCTGGGTCGCATGTTCGATGATATTGTCGTAGTGCTCTACCCGGGCGTTGGCGGAGAGCAACATCGAGACTTGCCAGACGAAAATCGCGCCGACCAGAAACGCCAGCGCCAAAGGCAGTCCCACGGACCGACTCAGCAGCCGCTGAAACTCCGCCGGCAAAGGCGCGGGCGAATCAACGCTGCCTGGCGCACCGAAAGAGGCGCCCGTTGAGCTCGCGGATCCGATGGCGGCCGGCTCCAGCTTGCCGGGGGGAAGATTTGGGCTTTTTTCATCCATCGAATCAAAAATAGCTGCCCCGCGGTTATTCCGCCAGTCCCGCTGTTTATGGCATTTAGTCTATTTAAGCACGCCCCCGCAGAGTGCAGCGGCTCAAGGCAATGGATCGGTGTAGAGGCTGTCCCGATTGGTCGGCAGGTCGCTTACGGTGTTTTTTACGACATCGTATTTTTTGAAACCCTGCGGAGAGCGGAAAATGATGGCGCGATTTCCGGTGTCGTATCGAAATTCTTCTTCTTTTTTGTTTATCCAAAAGGAATAATCTTTTTGCTCGGCAACGGCTCCGTCGGCATTGAAAACGAGGGTGCGGAACACGTCGGCATAGGCAATCAATTCGATTCCTCCACCTTGCTTCGGTCTGCTGATCGCGGGCGCTGAACCGCCGCTTTCGTATTCCGCAGATACTGCGACCCAGAGATTGGTGTCGGCGACGGGAAGGGCTGAGTTTAAAAAGATTGGAACGCTTTGGAGCCCTGGAATTTCGCGGCGCGGCTTGCCGGGTTCGTCCAGATAGTAATGCCGATCGCGCGTTCCCGAGCGGTGAGGGCCTTCCGGCGTGAGAGGTTGGATGGTGACGTAGATGGTTTCGTCCAGGATAATTTGTTGGACGACCTGGCCATTTCCATTTTTGCGCTCGCCAATGACTTTCGGCGGATCATGAATCGTCTCGTGCTCGGCGCAGCCGGTCGCCAGCAGCGCTGCCACCGCGATCAGCAAACCGCCAACCACGCCGCGGATTTTGGCCATGAGCTGGCGCTATTCCAGGCCGATAAGGTGTTTTACTTTCTCGACGACGGTTTCGCGGCGCTTGACGCGGCGGGCGCGGCGCTTCTTAGCGCCGGCTTTGGCGCGGGCGGCGATTTTCTTAAGCGGACGGCGCTTGGCGGCTTTTTTTCCGGCTCGGCGGGCGACGGCGCGTTTCTTGGCCATGGTGGAATTCCTCTTGGGAGATTTTTGTTGTTGAGATTGTGTGATTGAGGTCGTAGGCAATATACACCGGCTGTCAAAGGACGCAAGCGAGGCAGCGGCGCTTCAGGCTGGTATTCGCCATTAAGCAAACAGGACGATCGCGGCGGCCAGGGCGATGCAGACGCCGATGAAGATGAATAACTTGCGCAGTTCGGGATCGAGCGGGCGGCGGACTGGCGGCAGCGTGATGGCGGGCTCGAATGACGATGGCTCGATCTGGAATTCGTGGATCGGCTGGAGGTCGTGGGCCGCGGTTGTTGGTGGCGGGCTGCCCCAGTGATTTTGCGATTCGAATTGAGAATCGTACCGTGCGCGGAGGGTGGGATCGGAAAGCACTTCGAAGGCTTTTTGAACGCGGACGAACGTTGAGCGCACTTCGTGTTCGCGACCGATGTTCAGGTCGGGGTGGTACTTCTTGGCCAAGCGACGGAAGGCGGAGCTGATATCGTCCGCCGAAGCGCAAGAG
>DASXPQ010000402.1:0-2401 GCA_036493575.1 Pirellulales bacterium | reverse complement strand
GCCGGACAGCACGGTGTCGACGGCTTCGCGGCGATTGGATTCGGCGGAATCCGGGTCCGCGCTTAGCTGTCGGTCGTCGTCGCCGTGCTGCGCAGAGGTGGGCAACGCTGAGTCGGAACTCAGAAACTCACGAGCTTCTTGCCAATCGGACGGGGGAGCTGCCTGTACCTCCAAAGCAAGTCGACAGGCGGGACACACTTCGAGATGCGCTTCGAAGGCGCATCGCTGCTCGTCGCTGAGCGAATCGGCCAGGCAGGCTTCAATGTGGCGCGGATCGCAGGTTTGTTGATGATCGTTCATACGAGAACCGGTGGAGGTCTATAAGATTACACACCGGATCGGCGAGAATCTGACAATTACTCTGTTGTTTTTAGTCTGTGTCTGTTTCGTCATCGAACTCACACACTTTTTCTTTCAGCCGGCGCATAATGCGGCTACGGGCGGCGTAGATGGCTCCGCACGATAATCCGACATCTTGGGCGGTTTGCTCGACAGGATGGTTTTCGACAGCGGTGCGCCAGAAGGCATCCCAGGTGGCGGGGCGGAACTCGTGGCGGATTTGATCGGCCGCCCAGCGGAAGACCTCACGACGAATTTCCATGCGTACCAAGTCGGAATCGGCCTGAGATTTCGCCGCTTGATCGCCTAACGCCGCCGCTATCGTCGACCCGCCAGCAGCACGGTCGGGAGCCGCCCGGCTTAGGGCATTGATGATTTGGTTTTGTGCGACCCGATGCAGCCAAGTACGAAATTTCGCCCGGGTGGGGTCGTCTTGCCAGCGGTCGATGGCTTTGGCGACCGCGGCGAGCACCTGCTGCGATAGATCCTCAGCGTCGGCGTGCTGCAGGCCTCGACGGAGTGCCAGACGATAAACCACGGGCGTATAAATTCTCGCAAACTCTTGCCAGGCCGCTTGATCGGTGCGGTCGGCCAGCCGCAGGAGCAGACTGGGTCGGGTTTCGGGAGAGGGGCTCATAGGCATGATTTGCGCGTAGTATGCTTCCTATAACATACACACCTTGGGTGGCGGAATCTGACGCGGTGGGTCCAAAAAATCTGAAATTCGGTCGGCGAAAACCCGACGGCGGTAGAAGTTCCGCTTCAATTAAAAGGAGAAATTTATGGTGGTTACGACGGCGAATGAAGTTGAAGGGTATCGGGTGGCCTCGCAGTTGGGTTTGGTCAGGGGGATTGTGGTCCGCTCGCCGAATCTCGCGCAAGGACTGCTCGGCGGGCTGAAACAAATAGTCGGAGGAAATAACGAAACGTATGCGCAAGTATGCGAGCGGGCTCGGGAACACGCCTATGAACGGATGGAGCAGCATGCGACTGAGATGGGAGCCGATGCCATCATTGCCGTGCGCTACGATGCCACAGAATTTATGCAGGGCGCAACCGAAGTGCTGTGCTATGGCACGGCAGTGAAGCTAACGCGCAGTGCGTGAGAATTTCCGTAGTAAGGGCTGGCAGAATCTGTGCGCGAAGATGAGAAAATCGCTGGGCTAGCCTAGTCGCTAAATGGTCTGCAAGCGGATGTTCACGATTAGTATCCGCCGGCGACGCCTGGAATGGCCCAGACGGCAGCTGGACGGGCCGGCGCAATCCAGGTGTTTGGATTGTAACCGTTGCCGATCCAAGTGGGCGACAACGGACCCGCAAATGGATCGATGCCCGAAGCCGGTCGGCTGTTGGAATAACCATACCAATCCATGGCGGCGATGCGGGCGCGGCGCTGGTTCGCTTTGAACTCAGCGGCGGCGCGGACCGCGTTCTTAGGATCGTCGTAGCGGCGGATGGCTTGCTCGTAGAACCACATTTCCGGAGTGGCGGTGACATCGCCTGGCGAAATCGCGGGAATGTTAGTAGATGCACTGGCACGAGTGACGGCAATCGCCGGCGAAGCTTTTTGAATGTGGATTGTGCCTGGGGCGTCATCAGCCTGAACACTGGTTGGCATCAATGCTGCAAACACAATTGCTCTGAACGCGACCGTATTCACGAGCGACAATAGAACCTTCCTCATGAGCAATATCTCCGGCGACTTGGGAACTTGACGTTCCGGTTTAGGGCGATGCCCCTGCGCGAGCGGTGGTAAGCTGTACCGCGCAGACCTATTGTTCGATTCGGATTGTGCAGCACGATAAGATTAGTGCGGATGTCGCGGCGGGGACGAACGGCTGGACTGTGGTCCGATGGTACCGATGTGGTAAACTTTGCCGGTGCGTTTACTTCCAAGGCGGATTATTTCGAAAAGGAAAAGCCATGACGAAAGTGATTTTTGGAGCGTTATTTTGTGCAGCTTTGTTGACCGCGGGGTGCAACAAAAGCGCGGCCGATAAAGCGGTCGAAAACGCAAATAAGATGATGGAGGATGCGCAGAAGCAAAATGCCAAAGTAATGG
>DASXPQ010000401.1:0-7726 GCA_036493575.1 Pirellulales bacterium | reverse complement strand
GACTTCCAGCGCAATCGGACCTTGTGGATCGTAAAACAGCATGTCGCGCAGCTTGTGCAAATCGTCGATGAACCATTCGGCCATGGGTGCATTAGGCAAGCGCAAGCCGGCAGCGTCGACCATGACTAATTTGCCGACAAGTTCCGGCCGAAGAATGGCTAACTCCACAGCCAGCCAAGCGCCCAGCGAAAATCCAACCACCGGCACGCCGCGCAAATCAAACTGCTCGAGAAAGTCGACGTAGTGCCAGGCCAAATCGTGAATGCTGTCGATTTGATCCAGCCCTTCCGATAACGAAAAACCGGGGTGGGCCGGCGCGATCACACTGAAATGCTCGGCCAAGGCATTGTGAAAGGAGGTCCAATCCATTTCGCCGCCGGCACTATGCAAATAGACCAGCGGTGGGCCCTTGCCGCCGCGCATCACCTGGATTTTCTTTCCGGCAACGGTGACGAAATCGGTTTGATTAGCAATTTGGGTCATGGTGCACTATCGTGCCGCTGCTGCGGGTTCTAAATCTTTGCGCAGCGATGGCAAAACTTCGCGGGCGAAAAGGGTCATGCTTTTTTTGGTTAAATCCGACGGCAGGCTGCCCAACTGGAACAGACCAAGCAAGTTGCCGACGCCGAGCCGCTTTACATGTTCTTTGAGCCGATCGCGGACCGTGGCGGGACTGCCGACAACGGCATAAGCTCCTTGCTCCACCTGCTCGCGAGTAGTGATGTTGCTTAAAAACTTTTCTTTGGCGCGGCTGATCACGGCGATTGACTGTGCGCTGGTGTAACCCGGCGGCAAAATCGTCAGGCCTTTCAGCAAGTTGTGGGCGAAGTACCAGAGGTGTTTTTCGTATTCGGCCCAGGCGCGTTCGTCGGTTTCGGCTACGTAAATCGGCAGCAACCAGCCAAGCTGCTCGGGATCCGATGTGTAGCCGCTCTTTTCGGCCGACTTACGGAACAGATCGAAATTACGCTGGAAGAAATCGATATGGAAATACGGAATGCCCATGTAACTCCAGCGCTTGGCGGCCACGTATTCGATGGTTTCCTTGCTGCCGGCGCCGGGAATCCAAATCGGCGGATGTGGTTTTTGCAGCGGCCGCGGCCAAGGGTTTACGTACTTTAGTTTCCAATGTTTGCCGTAATGCTCGAACGGGCCGGGCTCGGTCCAAGCGCGGATCACCAAATCGACCGCTTCGGAATACATGCTGCGGGCGTATGTCGGATTGATGGTGAAGCTGTAATATTCCGGACCGCCGCCGACGACCAACCCGGCGATCAACCGGCCGCCGCTGATCACATCGATCATGGCAAATTCTTCGGCGACCCGCGTCGGCGGGTTGTACAGCGGCAGGGCATTGCCGATGACCGCGATTTTTACCCGTTTGGTTTGGCGGGCGAGAATGGCGCCCATCAAATTCGGGCTGGGCATGGTGCCGTAGGCGTTTTGATGGTGCTCGTTGATGCAAACACCGTCGAAGCCAAGCTCGTCGGCCAGAACGAGTTGATCCAAATACTCGTTGTAAAGTTCGTGCCCGTGCTCGGGGTCGTAGATGCTATTGGGAAGCCAGGTCCAGGCGGATTCGTATTTGGTGGCGAAATCGGCCGGGAGGCGATCCCAGGGCATCAGGTGGAAAGCGAAGAACTTCATGTGGGAGATGAGCGGATCAATTGCCCGAGGTGGAATTTCATAGTTTCTTAAATTGGCGAATCATCTTCAATGGGTGGTGGTGGTGAATAAGGTTGATCGCTGATTCGCAAAGATGTTTGTTGTGGTGAAAAACGGCTAAAACGGTAAAAAACGGGCGTTAAACGGTGAAAAAACGGTGCGAAAACGGTGAAAAACCGGGGAAGAGCTTTTCCGAAGTTCCTGCGATAGTTTTCTCGCACAGCCTCGCGGGCGCATTCTAGCAAACAGGTGGCCCAATTTTTGAGAGAAATTTTGCGCGATAAGAAGTGGTTAAAGAGCAAGTACGAATATTTTCCCAAAGCTGTCGGCGGTATTCCATTGTCCGTCGGTTTGTTAGAACCAAGGAAGGGGTGACTTCATGCGACGTATTCGTGTTATGCCGCCGGCATATTGGGCCGCCGCGATAGCGGCAATGGCTGTAGTACATCAGTTTCTTCCCATCGCGCAATTGTTTTCCATGCCGGTGCGCTGGTTGGGGCTCATTCCATTGATCGCGGGAATTTTGCTGGCCGTAGGGGCCGCGCGCTTGTTCAATAAACATCAAACTACGATCAAGCCGGGGCAGACTTCGCACCGACTGGTGACGGAGGGGCCCTTCCGATTTAGCCGCAATCCGATTTATGTCGGCATGGTGCTCTCATTAGCCGGCGTCGCGATTATTTTGGGCAGTTTATCGCCGTGGTTCGCGATTCCGATCTTCGTGGGCCTTGTCGCGTACAACGTCATCCCCGTCGAGGAATCGATGCTCCGGGAGACGTTCGGTTCCGAATATGAACAATATCGGGCCAAGGTTCGACGCTGGATTTGAGACGCTAACCTCCTGAACAAGATGCTTGCCGCCTCTTGCCCCGCCTGGCATGTCGAACCGACAATGACAGTTCGCAGAGTTAAGCCATTCCAATTCTTTCGCCCTCAATCCGTGAACTTTTAATCGCCCATGTCCACTGCTGTTGAATCGCCCAAGCCGGCGCTGAAGAAGAAGCTCAAGCTGAATAGCTATCCGTGGTATTCGCCGCGATTTTGGCACGGGATGTGTCTGGGTGATTTGCTGAAGTTGTTTGCACGGGGGCGGTTTCGGTTTCATCCGCTGCGGGTGTGCATGGCGCTGATTATTACCGGCTGTGCGTCGGGGAACTCGGTATGTGCGGCGCTGCAGCGGTTGATTTACGGTAAACGGATTGCGGCAACGGAGATTAAGGAGCCGCCGATTTTCATCATCGGCCATTGGCGCAGCGGCACGACGTATTTGCACGAACTGATGGTGTGCGATACGCGGCTGGCGTATCCGACTTATTACGAATGTTATGAGCCGAACCATTTTTTGGTGACCGGCTGGTTTGCGCCGACGCTGCTGTGGCCGCTGCTACCGGGCAAGCGGCCGATGGACAACATGGTGACTGGATGGCATCGCCCACAGGAAGATGAATTTGCGCTGGTGGCGATGGGAGCGCCGACGCCGTATTTTCGGATGGCGTTTCCCAACGAGCCGCCGCCGTACAACGAGTTTTTGGATATGGACGGCTGCGTGCCGGAGGACTTGGCTCGCTGGCGCGCTGATATGAAGCGGTTTGCGCAAATGCTGACCATGAAAAAGGGAAAGCGGCTGGTGATGAAATCGCCGCCGCACACAGGGCGCATTGAAGAGTTGGCAAAATTGTTTCCGGGGGCCAAGTTCATTCACATCGTGCGCGATCCGTACACCATTTTCCCCAGCACGCGGCGGTTATGGGTGTCGCTGGATTGGGCGCAGGGCTTCCAGCATCCGCATTACCGGGGTTTGGATGAATATGTGCTGTCGGCCTTCGAGCGAATGTACCGGGGCTTCCATCGGCAGCGGGGGGTCATTCCGGCCAATCAATTGTGCGAACTCAAGTATGAGGATTTGGTGCGCGATCCGATGAAGGAACTGCGGCGAATTTACGAGCAGCTTGAGCTGAGCGATTTTGATGCTGTGTGTTCCGGCATGGAAGCGCATGTCGGCGGACAGAAAGATTACAAGACGAACCAGCACGAACTGGAGCCGGAACTGCGCAGCGAAATCCGGCGGCGCTGGAGTGACTATTTTGCGCGGTATGGGTACGAGTGATGTCATCAGCAGCTTCCGATCTGCGCGCCGACGCACTTCGCATTTGGATGGCTGGGTTGGAGGCCGTCCGAAGTGAACGGTTGATGCGGGAAGCGGTGCGAATCGAGGGACGCACGCTCGTTTTGGGCAACGACTTTCGTGGGTTGCCGGACGATGCGCTGCGGATTGATTTGAGCACTGTGCGGCGGATCGCGGTCGTGGGGGCCGGCAAAGCCGGCGCGGGCATGGCCGCCGCGCTGGAGGAGATTCTTGGCCAGCCCCGAATGGACGAAAAACAGTTGATCGGCTGGATAAACGTTCCGGCAGATTGTGTTCGAGAGTTGCAACGAATCCATCTTCATGCAGCCCGGCCGGCGGGCGTCAATGAGCCAACCGAAGCAGGGGTGGCGGGGACGAATGAGATTCTGCGAATGGTCGGATCGCTGGGTCCGGACGATTTGTGCATTGCGCTGATCTCTGGCGGCGGATCGGCATTGATGCCGGCGCCGATCGAGGGCATTTCGCTGGCCGATAAAGTAGCCGTCACGCGATTTCTCAGCGCAGCAGGAGCCAACATTGCTGAATTGAATACCGTTCGAAAGCAACTTAGCCGGATCAAAGGAGGCGGGCTGGCCCGTGCGTGTCAGGCGGGGCGGCTGGTAACGCTAATTATCTCCGACATCCCTGGGGATCCGTTGGATTTGATTGCCTCTGGGCCAACCGTGCCCGATCAATCCACGCCGCAAGAAGCGCTGAAAATCTTAGAGCAATTTGGTGGTCGGGAAGCGGGAGTGCCTGCGGTGGTGCTAGACGTACTGACCCACAAGCCGGAGGGCGAGCACCGTGCACCTCCCATCTGCCAAGTGAATAACATCATCATTGGCAATAATGCGACGGCGGTGATGGCGGCCGGAAAGGAGGCCGAGCGGTTGGGATACGAGGTCGAAACCATCTTGGATACTGAGCGTGATTTAACCGCGGAACAAGTCGGCGTACGGCTGCTGGAAAAAATTGGCGGCAGGGGGAAACATTGCATTGTGGAGGGAGGCGAGTGCGTGGTGAAGCTGGCGCCACAGCAGGAGCGTGGGCTGGGTGGGCGAAATCAACAGACGGTTCTGGCAGCCCTGGCTGAACTCAGAAAACACGATTCGATCGACGAGAACAGACGAGAGATATTGATTTTATCAGCAGGCACCGATGGCGAAGATGGTCCGACGGATGCAGCCGGGGCCTTTGTGGACTGGCAGGTGATCGAGGAGGCTGAGCGTCGGGGGATGAATCGGGGTGATTTTTTACGCCGCAATGACGCCTATCACTTTTTTGAGCCGCTGGGGGCGCTCGTCAAAACTGGGCCGACGAACACGAATGTGTGCGATGTGAGAGTTGTGGTGGCGGAGCGGCGTAAATAAAAAAAGCCGGCGATGCCATCGCCGGCTTTATAAGCAACTAGCATATCTGGTTGATTAGTTCCACCACCACTGGTCGGGCTTGAGGTTCTTCAGATCGACGGTGTCGTGCACTTGGCCGACCTTGCCTTCGTCGTCGTGCAGCAGATTGGCTGGGGCCAGTGCCTGGCGGGCTTGAATGTTCACGCCGCCGCCGATGGGAGTCATGAGTGTGCTGCCGCGCCATAGGACGTTGATCATGCAATCGACCTGTTGCGGGGCAGTGTAGGTTTGCACAGGGTAGCTGCTTTCGTCGCCGAGGACCGGCATCGTCCAGCCCGACTTGCCATAGAAATCGTTGGCTTGAATGAACGCGGCGGCCACGGCCAGATCGATCAGGTTGCGCAGCTGCGCGTAGACGGGCGATACGGCGGCCAGTTCGGCATAGCGCTTAGTGAAACCTTCCGTGAAGGCGCGACTGGCGGCATCGACGCTGCCGGAGGCGGCGCGGGTGCCATCGGGGGCGATCACTTCGTCGGCATTGACCAGCTTCACGCCATTGCCGACCAATTCCATTCCCAAATCGTCGGCGGTTTCTTTCACACATTCATAGTTGGGAACAAAGAACCATCGCTGCAGCGCGTTGCGGCTGACGGCACCGGGATTAACCCGATCGACCCAACTGACCAATTGCTTGATCGGCGGATGCTCCAGCCCAATGCCGATGAGCTTCATGCGATAGTCGGCCTCGACCAGCACTTGTGCGAAGTGCGTATTGGCCGGTACGCCACGGATGTGAATATCTTGCGGCCCGAGGTTTTCTTTTAAACCAGCCACGATGTACTGGGCGTCTTTGGCGGCATTGGCGGCGGAGAAACGGGTGCCCACATCGCGGAGGAATTGCTGCATCTTTTGCAGACCTTCCTGTGTGGGATCGATGGAACAACTGATTTGCGAGGTGGGTTTACCGGCTGGCGGGAAGGCACGCAGCGCGGACACCAAATCGTCCAGTTCAACCACGGGGCGCAATGAACTGAGCGCGCGAACGCGGCCGGCCGGATCGGTCATCCAGCCCTCGGCGGGTCCGGCAATGACAATGTCTTTAGTATCTGGATAGTAGAAGACGAATTGTATGCGAGTCAGTCCGGCCAGGTATTTCATTTCTTCGCTGGCTGGCAGGCCGGTGTCTTGTCGTTGCTTCAGAGCCGCTTCCAAGCGGTTGAGCGAGATTTTCCGCAGCGGGCTGGGCTTTACCACGCCGGGGTCGCTGGCCGCTAGTGCGGCGCGGGCGGCGGCGATGCGTTGCCGCGCCAATTGCCCGGTGAGGTCGGGAAACATTTCGGTGCGAAGCACGCCGTTGGCATCGACCACCACGCCGGCCACGGCATTGACGTTGGTGGTCAAAGTACTCGAGGTGGTGGATGTTGACGTGGTCGTGGTCGAAGTGCTCGTCGTGGAAGTCGAGGTGGTCGAGGTCGACGTGGAGGTGGTGGTGGTCTGAGCGCGGCTGGTTGCAATTTGCGCCGTCAGGCAACAAATCGCCATCAGCGGCGCGAGCCACATCGAAATTGGAAACCTGCGCGAGCAATAACCAGCCATGAACCTGTTCTCCCTAATGACGTGCGACTAACGTGTCCGGTACGCTCCCACCTAACTTCGCTAAGGTGAAATTCACGAGGCCCAGATGGGAGCGTGTCTTTGATTTGAGTGTTTTGTATTGGAGCTCTAAGTGACTGAGCGGCTGATGTCTAAAGGCATGGAGGGCCTGCCGACAGGCGCCGTGACACCATCTGGGCACTCACAAGAGTAGATTTCCAGACTTACCGATGCAAATTCCAGCATAATAAGGCGCTTTGGGCAAAGCAACAAAAACAGGCTATTTTTGAAGGGGTAGTATGGAATATGAGCAATCGCCGGTCAGAATGAAGATGTAGGCCTTTTACAGGGCCAGAAGCATCAGATTGGGACGGGCTAAATTCGTCGGCTGTCAAACCGAATGCTGTTCGATGTCTCTCATTGCTGAACATCCTGTTGCCGCACCGCTGGCTACCGGTCCGAGCATTTTTGGCCGGCTGGCAACGTCGATTCCCCTGCCGCGCGGCCCGCTCTGGTATTTGGTCCTGTACCGTTGGCTCCTGATTGTGGCATCGGTCTATACGGTGGCCGTGACTTGGAACGTGTGGCAAGTGCGCTCCGATCCGAATTGGCACCCGTGGTCGTTTGCCACTCCATCCAATACCGCGACGTGGGAAAACCGGCCGAGCGATTCGCAACTTGCGCCGATGCTGCCGGTGTGGGAGGGTTTGCCGCAAATCGATTTGGGATGGCTGCTGGTTGGTTCTATTTTGTCGATTTTGATTTTCCCCCGCGCAGGATTAGCGACGCTAGGCACGCTTTTGGTGCTGGGAGTGCTGCTAGATCGAACTCGCTTGCAACCGCATTATGTGTTGGTGTTTTTAATGCTGGGTACGTTACCCGGGGTGAACACGCAACTGCTGGGGCGTGCCAATTTAATTGCGCTATGGTTTTGGGCGGGCTTTCACAAATTGATTATCGACTTTATCAAGCCGGACGGAATGGCGGGCTTTCG
>DASXPQ010000400.1:0-5353 GCA_036493575.1 Pirellulales bacterium | reverse complement strand
GGACGGCATGGTTCACGTCTTCAATAAAAAACCGCTTGCGACTGCGCCAGCCGCAAGCGGAAAGTAGATTCATGATTGTGCATCTGCGCCAGGAGGGCAGATAACGAGAGCATATGCTATTTTGCGTTTCGTAGTGGTACAGTCGATTGCACATACACCTGGCCGTCATCCGCAAACGGTGTGGTCGTGCTTACGATTCCGACGGGAAAGTCGTAGATAGTCTCGCTAAGTTGTTTTTTGAATCCCCAGATTTCGACCTCGATGTAGGCGCTCACTGAACCGGCTAAGGCCTTCAGATCTTCTCGCGACAGGACGTCATATTTGAAGAACGTTCCCTTGCTATCGGTCCCTTCGCTGCCTTCCCCCAGCAACGTGAAAGTGTTATCGACCAGCGTAAAGTCGACTTCTATGCCAGCCGCGGCCCCGGTGCTGTCGATTTCGCCGCCAATACCCGCCTGGCCATACACGGCCGCTTGAACGTGGGGAATGATGTAAGCGATCGAATTCAGTGGCGACAATCCGACATAGTACGGCATCGAAACATTGCCCTTCACGCCGACTGCCACAGTGCACGGAACGAAGTAGATCGTAAAGTTATATTGCACCTTAAGAACGTCCGGTAACGTAAAGCTGGGCGAGCCCGATTTGTTGAGGTTTGCATTTTGGTTTTCGTTCAAGATGCTCTCATCAACACCCAGCAGTGTCAATTTAATATTTGCGGTAAGATTGCCCGACTTGGGAGCGGTAGCGCTGCCGGTGGCGACAGCCAAGTCGGAAGAATGCCCAAATACCCAACCGGTGGCCTTGCCGGTACCGTTGAAGGTAACGCCGTTGCCGTCAGCCTTGAGCGTAGTGGAAGCGCTAACTTGGGCGCCGAAGATATCGGTATCGCCTTCTAGCGGCGACGTGTAGGACTTGGTGTAGGTGAATGGAGTGTTTTGGGTAGATCCTAAGACGGGGCCGACTTCCCCCGGAGGAACTTTAACGGCGGCCTTTTCATTGCCCTTAGCGCCTTTGGTGCCCTGGGCGGTAGTGCCAGAATTGCCGGCCTCGGTCCCCTTTGCACCCTTGGCGCCTTGCGCGGTCGTGGCAGCATTGCCCAATAGGGCGCTTGCCTTCAGAGCGGTAACATTTGCCTGATATTGTTGCTGGAGCGACGCAACCGTGATCGCCTTCACTTTGGCATTTGGCGCGGGCAACGCTTTGGCGGCCGCAGCCTGCTTTTCCAGCATGGGTTTGTTGTATGCCAACTCCTGAACGGTTACTTTCGCTGGACCGCTCTTCAGCGAGTAACCTGAGGCGTTCAGGGCTTGCTCTAGTTTATTTATCGCAGCCAGATAAGTTTCTGCTGGAACCTGCTTGCCATTGGGCATGGCCGTAACAGTTGAGTTGGCAGTGATGGGTTGCCCCGTCTTCGGATCTTTTAAACTGGTTAGTGTGAAGGGTGCAAAGGCGATCGCCTTAGCTTTAAGAGGAATCACCTTGCTCGGCGGAATGTTCGCTTGCAGCTTCGCGGTAAGATTGGTCGAGCTTGTCGTTCCTTTGGCGGCTGTTGGCGCGGGTGCCTTCTTCTGCTGCTGCGCAACCACGACAGAAAACATAAAGGCAGCCAAAACAATCCCACCGACCAACAAGCTCAAAGGTGCGCGGTTCCCGGATTTCATAGGCCAAGTCCTTTAATGAATTGAAAAGAGTCGACTGATCACAGGGATAGGTGTGCTCTTCGAATTCCGGAATCCCTGCGGCAGTGCAAAGAAGGGCTGATAATCGCGGTCCAAACACGCGTTGTCAAGTGCCCCCACTTCGGTCGGAACTCCCTATCCGAGTGTAGTAATTTGAGGGGATATCTCTCAAACGTGTGGTCCAATAGCGCGAGTCCCGCCACATTAGCCTGGCGGGGGGCTCGGCGCACCGGCAGGAATATCCGATGGCGTTCCTGTCGTTCCGGTGGCAGCGGGCGAGCCGGTTGTGGTTCCGGGCGAAGCGCCAGTTTTTGTCGCGTCAGCCGGCGTCCCCGTCGCTCCGGCGTCAGCCGGCGTTCCTGTCGCTGCCCCCCCTGTCGCTCCAGCGTCAGCAGGTGTCCCGCTCGTGCTGCTGGCCGTTGAAGAATCCGCTGGCGTCCCGCTGGTACTGCTGGCCGTTGATGTGTCCGTTGGCGTCGCACTCGTTGTTCCTGTAGTACCCGCCGACGTATCTGTCGTTCCAGCCGTCGTTGCTGTTGCAGTGGGCGTCGCAGCCTGAGTTGTGTCGCGGTGGATTTGCGGATCGTAGGCTTTTTGACCGTTTTGAAGTGCGAAGAAACCCTGCTGGTCTTCGTAGAATGGACCCTTGGCCCCACCGATGTTCACGTAATTGTTTGCATTATAATTGCACCATTGGCCGCCGCGGTTGTAGCACCAGTGACCCGTGGGGGTCCAATACCACCATTCATTGCCAAGCTGCTGGTACCGCCATTTAATGCCCTGGTCGCTGACGTGCTTACTCTCGTCCAGCGGACCAATCCCGTTCTTATCAAAATTAAGATCGCCCACCTTCTTATGGCTGACTGCATTGTCGCCGCCGACTTTTTTACTATTGTTATTTTTAACCTGTGCTCCGAGAGTGCCCAATGCGCCCGGAAGGGAGTTCGTTTTCGTTGAATTGGCTCCGTTGTTCTTATCAGATTGTTTTTGATTCTGGTTCTGACCCTGATTTTGCTTTTGATTCGATTGGTTGTTTTGCGAGCTGCCGCCGCTGCGATTTGTACTCCCCTTCTCACCACCATCTCCCGCCGCAAGTGCAGCCGGAAAAAAAGACAAAGCGCAGACAATGAATGCGACCGGAATGAAGCTTCTCATGATGTGGGTTTCCTAGGTTTGGTTCGATGACTGCATTGTCCACACACTTACAATAGGGGCATTTTCCGCGATTTACAAGCGTTAACCGCCGAGAAGTAATCAGCAGGTCAGGCCAACAAAAAAACCGCCTGGGCGAAATATTCGCCCAGGCGGCATGGCAGGCCCGCGTTTTTAAGATTTCAAATTGATTGTTGCGTGCTCGTGCAACATTGAATCGCCGGGTCTCTGTTCCGGGGCTCGGTGTTCGAATCAATCTGAATCTTTTTATCTCCGGTTTGCTTACCGGTGAAAGTCGGGCTCGCCAGTTTCATATAGTTAAATCGGATTTATCTCACGGAGCCATTCGGCACACTACCCACTTCTCCTGCGACACGACGGATTTGTGAATCGTATACTTTGCGATTCCCGTCCATATAGTAGAAGCCGTTTTGGTCTTCGTAATACGGTCCGTTATAGTTGGCAGTCTGAACCGGCTGGTTCTGCTGATAAACATCTACATACGAATCGTAGTCATAGGAATTCCACCGGCCATCGCGGTAGTAATCCCATCTACCCGTCGGCAGCCAGTACCACCACTCGTTGCCCCAGCGGCGGTAACGCCAATTGTTATCGCGATAACCTGCGTACCGCGCCTCATCGAGCGGGCCGATTCCGCGACGGTCGAAACCGCGATCACCCAAGTGAGCAGTGCGATCGATGTACGCTTCCCGGCCAATATTTGGCCCCCGAGCAGCACGATTTGCATTATTGACTGCCCGATCAGTAGCACGATCTGCGGCGCGATCGGCACCCCGATCTGCTTTGTTGGCAGCGCGGTCGGCATTCACTTCGGCGCGATCAGCATTGGCATTAGCGCGGGCGCCGGCGTTGACAGGTCCCGCTTCAACATGAGCAGCCCCTGCATCGACATGGGCACCAACTCCACCGCCCACTCCGTCGCGTCCGCCACCTCCGCCTCCCCCGCCGCCTTTGCCACCGCGTTCGTCGGCCATCGCGACTGCGGCGAACAATATCATGCTAAAAATAACAGCGATTGATCCAAGTGACCTCTTCATTTCGGCTTCCTCCAAGTGATTTGGATGTATGGTTGTGTTTTTCGCGAATGGCCCAGGCGAAAAGCGTCTGGTGCCCACCCAGACGAAACGCAAGCTTTATGCCGAAGATGCATCAGTAATTGATCACTGAGCTACTGATATCGCACGAATTAGAGGTCTTGCTCTAAGTCCCTAAGATGCTTGCATTTCAGCCGGCGAAAACTTTCTAGAAAAGCCGGCCGGTTTACGTTGCAGCGAATCCCTTTTGGGCAATCGTGGATCGAATTGGTCTGAAAGGGACCAATTTGGAGAATGAGTTACTACTGCGATAACCGTTGTGAAGAAAACGGCCGGCGCAATCGAAGGTGACTGCTTCTTAGCGCAGATCAAGAACCGCTCGGAACCGGATAAGGGGGCGGCGCGTTTGGATTGGATGGTTGCATCGTTGCGCCAGGCTGTGGCGGTGGAGGCAAATATTGCGGCGCCGAGTGGTACTGCGCGTTGGCGGCTGCGGATGTCGCAGGAACAGCGTTTGAATATGTCGGAGGCGGAGCGTAGTTCTGCTGCGAAGGCACCGTCTGAACATAACCGCCGGGCGCTTGCACATACGTTGGCGGCCCTTGGACATACGTCGGACCCGGCACTAAGTACACTGGCGGCGGAGCGTAGTACGGATAGTATCCGTACGGATACGGATAGTAGGGATACGGACGATAAAAGCCCGGCCCAATTCCAATGCCAACTCCCACCCGCACTCCGCCGCCTGCATACACAAGCGCCGGCAGTAAGAACAAGGCGGTTAGCAGTAGAACGAAGCGACGAAACAATCTGGCGTTCATGGAAGAGTCCTCCACTATTGATTCTCGGCAATTGGCGACGACGAGAATCACCAGCTGTGCTGTGTAGAATTTGCCCCATGTCTTTTACCTATTTAAAAGCTGCACGGCGAGAGAGGTTACGAACTTTTCTGAATTGGGCGGCGATGGAAAACAAAAATGCTCGTCGAATTCTGAAAGCCCGTAGATTTCCTAATCGCACCTGTGGTGCTAGAAGTGCTGGCATGGCGCGCGGGAGCCGGCGACGTGTTGGCAATGGTTGGATTAGTGTGTTTCGGTGGGTGGCATGTTTTTGCCCGGCATAACCATGCTCACGCTGCGCGAGAGCATGCCACACGAGCGCGCGGAATCACGTTGCGGACCTTTAATAAAAAGATTTCCGGTGTCGTCGGCCCCGAGGGGTCGTGCGTTTTTGGTGTTTGTTGCCGATCGGCGGGCGGAATACCTAACCGCTTCCATTAAAGCATCTGTGCTGCCGATCGACCTGTCACGACCCCAGCGCTCGTGTTCGCCTGCGGCGGTTCCAGTGCACGGACGGACCGCAGGAATAGGCGCCTTGTCGGGCCGACGAACTTTCACTTAAGCGACAAGCATCCGGCAAGAACACATCGTGCGTTCTTTCCATTTGCTTACCGCTTACCATCTA
>DASXPQ010000399.1:0-3320 GCA_036493575.1 Pirellulales bacterium | reverse complement strand
CGAGATTAGTCGGGCGAAAGTACGTGCACCATCGAGAAACGATTTGCAGTTCCTGTGTCGGACAGAAAATGTTGTAATGAGCCAGGGTTCTTAATGAATAAACCACGAATATTATTGAACACATATCGTTTTGCCAGCATTAGGTTGCCGTCATTTCCTACGGCCAGATTCGGTGAATTGGCGCGCTTATTAGCCTACTTGGCCGGGCTTTTACTTTTGGTTGGCATGTTCGCTCCCACCTTCACCATCATTCCCAAGTTTGGCAACGGCTTTTTCGAGCGGCTGGTTCGCCTCTTCGTGAGTAGCGACCTGGAACCACGGCAGTTTTCCCTGTTGGGGGGCATCCTGCATTTATTCCAGCAACGTGAGTTATTTGTCGGCGGGCTAATCTTGCTTTTCTCGGTGGTATTTCCTGTGGCCAAATTGGCAGCCATCGTCTTGTTCATTCATCGTGGGCCATCGGCTGCTAGCCGACATATCAAGCGCTTGGAGAGTTTGGGGAAATGGTCGATGCTCGACGTATTCGTCATCGCCTCACTGGTAATCTGCTTCAAAGGTTTTCCAGGCGGGACCCAGATTCAAGTTCAATGGGGCATTTATGTATTTGCCATCTCGATTCTGCTAACCATGCAAGCCACCTATGCGCTTAAACGGCACGTTCATTCGGGGCACGCATACTTGGGAAATGCCCTGTCATGAAATGGGTGACTGATCATCCGGCGTTGTGGTTGCACACCATACTCGACGTCTCCATGCTCCTCCCAACTGCTTCGGTCGATTTGACAGATTGCATCCCAAAAGGCAGATTTGGGCTTCGGCAAATCGAATTGGAAGGCAAAAAAATGGGCCCAGAACCGGTCAGTGCCAACTTCCTGGGCCCTGTCTAATTGCTCGACCACTTTCCCTGAGGTGCGAACTGGCTAAAATCTGTGTTGTTGGGACGGAATAACCAGAACGGAGGCTCTATGTCCGGCGATCTATCGTCGAGCCCGTTGAATCCGACCCGTCGGATGTTTCTGAAGACTACCGGCGGTTCCGCGGCAGCTGCGGTGCTTGGTCAGACTGCGATGGCGCTCTCTGCAGAGGCTGCCCAATTCAGCAGCGCTGCGGCGAAGCAATCGGATGGATTTGAAATCGAAGGCGCTTTGCCGATCACGCTGCAGATCAATGGCAAGACGCATTCTCTGCGAATCGATCCACGGACAACACTTTTGGATTGCATCCGAGAGTCGGTTGCTCTCACCGGAACAAAAAAGGGCTGCGACCATGGTCAATGCGGTGCTTGCACCGTGCACGTGAATGGCCGCCGTGTAAATTCTTGCTTGAGCCTGGCGCTCCTGCACGATGGCAGCGAAATTACGACGATCGAGGGACTCGGCACTCCTGCTGCGTTGCATCCCATGCAAGCGGCGTTTGTGGCCTGCGATGGTTATCAGTGCGGGTATTGTACGTCTGGCCAAATTATGTCGGCGGTCGCGCTACTTAAAGAGCCCTGTGGTCCTGACGATGCGGCAGTGAAGGAGTTCATGAGCGGCAATATCTGCCGTTGTGGCGCCTATGCCAACATCGTTGCAGCCATTCAGGAAGTTCGCAAAGGGAGTTAGCCGGCGCACAGGAGTCTTGCACTATGAAATCCTTCAAATTTACTCGGCCTGGCAATGCTGCGGACGCTGTGATGCTGGCGGCTAAAGCAAAAACCGCACAGCAAAACGCGGAGGTTCGCTTTATCGCTGGTGGTACAACATTGGTCGACTTGCTGAAGTTGAATGTGGAAACACCGGCACAAGTGGTAGATATTAACCGCTTGCCGCTCGACAAAATTGAATCGCTCCCCAATGGCGGCCTTAAAATTGGGGCCACAGTTCGCAATTCCGATCTTGCTAACGACGCAACAGTCAAACGCGATTACTCAGTTCTGTCGCAAGCTATTCTGGCAGGCGCTTCGGCACAACTCCGAAACATGGCGACGACCGCTGGAAATTTGCTCCAGCGCACACGGTGCGTCTATTTTCGTGATCCGGCCATGCCTTGCAACAAACGAGAACCAGGCATAGGTTGCCCGGCAATCACGGGCTCCAATCGCATGCTCGCCATATTGGGAACCAGTGAACATTGTATTGCCACCAATCCGTCCGATATGTGCGTGGCCATGGCGGCCCTCGAAGCCACCATTCACGTGCAAGGGCAGCGTAGCACGCGCGCCATTCCGATCGCGGACTTTCATCTGTTGCCCGGCGACACACCGCACCGCGAAACCGTTTTGGAGCCAGGCGACCTCATTACACACGTTGAATTACCGCCGTCGAAATCAGGCAGTAAGCATGTCTATTTAAAGCTCCGCGACAGAGCTTCGTACGAATTCGCGCTGGCTTCGGCGGCGGTCGTTCTCGAAGTCGCGAATGGCTCAATCGTTACCGCCCGAATTGCCCTGGGTGGGGTAGGAACAAAGCCCTGGCGTTCTCACGAGGCGGAATCTGCGCTAATCGGCCAACCGGCCAGTACTGTCGCTTTCAGAAAAGCAGCCGAAGCGGCCCTACGCGATGCAAAGCCGCAAAGCGAAAATGGATTCAAAATCGAGCTTGCCAAGCGGTGTCTGACACACGCGCTTCAGACTGCTCTGAACAGTTGAGGAACCAACCATGCTCATGACGCAAGAGGGCTCGAAGACATCCCCCATCGGCAAGCGCACTCCGCGTGTCGACGGCGCGCTGAAAGTTACCGGTCAGGCCAAATACACGTCCGACTTTCATTTCCCAGGTTTGCTATACGCAGTGCCAGTGGAAGCGACCATTGCCAACGGACGCATCGTCAGGCTCGATACCGCGCATGCCGAACGCATGCCCGGAGTGCGGGCCATCTATCACCGCGCAAACATCGGAAAAATATCGCGCGCGGTCTTAGGCGACGGTTTCGAAGGCATTACCGATGAACGCCGTCCACCATTTGAAGATGATGTCATTCGCTACTACGGTCAATACGTTGCGCTGGCCGTCGCCAACACGTTCGAAACTGCAAAAGGAGCCGCCGATGCGGTCCATGTCGAGTATGAAAAACAAACACCCAACGTAAATACACATCTGAAAGAGGACGACGAACCGGACATCGTGCCCACCACTTTCAGTATGCGCAAACGCTTGCAAAGCGAGCGCGGCGATGCTGATGCCGCGTTCGAAAAGGCGCCCGTCAAACTTGACGAAACGTACGTTACGCCCGCCGAAACGCATAATCCCTTGGAATTGCATTCCACCACGGCGGTTTGGGACGGAACAAATTTAACGCTGTACGAGTCATCGCAAGGCGTCGACAATCTGCAAACGGTG
>DASXPQ010000398.1:0-4485 GCA_036493575.1 Pirellulales bacterium | reverse complement strand
GAATTGGTTTGATCTGTCCGGAGCGCGGCGGCGCGTGATCGACAATTCGCGGATATGTT
Source organism: Pirellulales bacterium (assembly GCA_036493575.1). Classification (GTDB taxonomy): domain Bacteria; phylum Planctomycetota; class Planctomycetia; order Pirellulales; family JADZDJ01; genus DATJYL01. The sequence continues at coordinate 4,426 of DASXPQ010000398.1, read as the reverse complement.
TGGTTTTGTTTGTGACAAAAGTCGGTTGGTTTACGTCCGAGGGTTGGTATTTATTGGTAATTAATTGCGGTGTCGATGGCGAGCTATCGTGGAGCGGTACTGGTGGCACGGAGCGTGTGATTACTGAACCGCACAGGGTCTATTTTACCGCGCGGGTGGCCCAATTCTGAACTGGTTTTTGGGCCATGGAGAAAATAAGTATAGGTCTACTTTGCCGTGAGCTTCGCGTTTTTTATTTACTCGCTGTCGTAGCAGCAACACTATTGCGAGGTTCTGTAAGCATCCAACACGGCTTCGCGCGCTGGTCGATTGAGGGTGGACTGGATATCATGTGCGGACCGACGTTCGGGATGATTCCGCGATTAGCTCACTTTCTCCGCATTTGATGCCATGCTTGCCATTCACTGCCAACAGTTGACGAAGCGATATGACAGCAAGCCGCCGGTGGATGCGGTAAGGGGGTTGGATTTGGCGGTGGAGCAGGGGGAGTGTTTTGGGCTCTTGGGTCCTAACGGCGCTGGGAAAACGACGACGATTGAAATTTTGGAAGGGTTGCTCGATGCCACTTCGGGAGATGTCGAAGTGTTGGGTTACCGATGGGGGCGGCATGATGATGAAATTCGGCAGCGGATTGGGATTTCATTGCAGGAAACGCGGCTGTCGGAAAAGCTTTCGGTGCGCGAGACGCTAACGCTGTTTCGGAGTTTTTATCGGACTGGAATTGAGCCGCATGAAGCGATGGCGAGCGTTTCGCTGGAAGAAAAAGCGAATTCCTGGGTGCGCGACCTGTCGGGAGGGCAACGGCAACGATTGGCAGTGGCGTGCGCGCTGGTGGGACAGCCGGAACTTTTGTTTCTAGACGAGCCGACGACGGGGCTGGATCCGCAATCGCGGCGGCAGTTGTGGGACATTATTCGAGGATTACGCGAGACTGGCCGCACGGTGCTGCTGACAACGCATTACATGGATGAAGCGGAGCGATTGTGCGACAGGATTGCGATAGTGGATCAAGGGCGTGTGATTGCGCTGGGGACTCCGCGGGAATTGATTTCCAGCCTCGGCGGTGAACACGTGATTGAATTTACGGTGGAAACCGACGGTCTAACGCCCATTTCCATCGATAGTTTCCTGGATTTGCCGGCGGTGAGCGCCGTGCGGACTGAAGCCGAGCGAATTTGTTTGTCGGTCAGCGAACCTCACTTGGCGCTGCCGGCGCTGTTGGAACGGCTGAATTCGACGAAGCGCGAACTGACCGGACTGACCACGCGCCATGCCAGCTTGGAAGATGTGTTTGTGAAACTTGCCGGTAGACATTTGGCGGACGCCGATCAAGCGGCGCCAAAATAACTCCTTATTGCTCCGTGGAATTAGCGATTGAAAATGGATTCGACACCCAGTAACCCTCCGCGCCGTTATTGGCCGCTCGCGCAGTTGATTGGGTGCCGGATGCGCGAATTCTCGCGCGAACCGGAAGCTTGGATTTGGACGTACGGTTTTCCGATTTTGGTGACGCTGGCCTTGGGAGTGGCCTTTCGCAACCAGCCGGCGACGCAAATGGTGGTAGATATTGTCGACAACCCTCAGGCCGCGGCGACGCAACAAGCATTGCCGACGTCGACGAAACCGCCGCAGCCGTTTAAATCGGTCATTGTTCCGCTCGAGGAAGCGGAGCTTCACTTGCGCAACGGCAAGACGGACGTGATCGTCGATGCCGAAAAATCGGATGATGGAGGGCCGCGTTACGAATATCACCTTGATCCGACTCGTCCACAAAGCGTTTTGGCTCGGAATGCCGTGGACGATCAACTGCAGCGAGCCGCGGGCCGGCGCGATGCTGCGCAGATTAGTTCCGTGGTGGTCGATGAACCCGGCGGTCGGTATATCGATTTCCTGGTGCCGGGATTGCTGGGTGTTAACTTGTTGGGGGGCGGTTTATGGGGTGTGGGATTCGTGACCGTGGAAATGCGAATTCGCAAACTGCTGAAGCGCTTTTTGGCGACGCCGATGAAGAAATGGCAATTTTTGATTTCGGTGATGTTCAGCCGGTTTGTGTTTAGTTTGATCCAAGCAGTGATTTTGATTGTGTTTGCCCGATGGGCGTTTGGAGTGCCGAACCGGGGGAGCGCGGCGGCGCTGGCGTTTTTAATTGTGCTGGGGGCCATCATGTTTTTTGGCGTGGGGCTGTTGATGGCGAGCCGCGTTAAAACGCAGGATGCAATTTTTGGCCTGATGAACCTGGTGCAGATTCCGATGTGGGTGCTGTCGGGGATTTTCTTTTCGTCGGAGCGATTTCCCGACGCGATTCAGCCCTTCATTAAAGTGCTGCCACTGACGCCACTGATTAATTCGATGCGGGCGGTGATGCTGGAAGGGGCCACGCTGGTTTCGCAGGCTGCAGCCATTGGCATTATGGCGGCGTGGTCGATTGTTTGCTTTACGATTGCCCTGCGGATTTTCCGTTGGCAATGATCCGATCGATGGGAGTGAGAAAAGGTTGCCGCTAGGGCAGATCAACGGTCAGGCTGTCCATGCGATTGGCAAGCTTCCAATGGATGCGCTGATCGAGCAGGTAGGGGATTGTTTGCACCGAACCATCGCACATTACAAAATACGTGCCGCGCAAGTGTGCGCTGCCAAAATTATCGAGCCCCCAGCGGTTATCGACATAATTTGCATCTCTCTGCGGCGCGATGTCCAAGACTGCGTTGATTGCGGAGGCTGATGTTGGAATTGGGCCACCGCTGTAGATGCTGGCGGCCCAGCGTAGCGTGTCCTGAGCGTGCCCTTCATAGATGCTGCCGTTGTCGCCTGGGCAATCGCCCAGGTTCGAGTCGGGCCGATCGTAACACTTAGGTTGAACGAATTTTTCGCCGAATAAATAAGTTTTGGTAACGCCATCGGGAATCTGCCTTATGCCAATTGCGCTAGCGGCAAAAATAACGCCGTTGGAATTATTCCACCAAGGAAGATTTGCCGGAAACCATGTTGCAGGAATGAACGATGGATTTGTATCGGAGCCAGCGGGGGGCATCGAGCTAGAGGTGTACGTTACCCCCGGATAGGTGCCGGCGTTGCCGGCGTAATCGGACCGCGCTCCGATTTTGGCATTGGGAGCGTTGAACGGTACGTCGGCGGCATTCACGGCGCCTGTATTACCGGCGCGGCGCGAGGGACACGAAAAGAAGGGGGCGGGGGTAGCGGACATTTGCGCGAGCGCGGACTGCTTACTAGCGCCGGTCAAACCTTTACCCAGGTTGTAAATGCTTGATTCCTCGATGAACGGCAGCAAAGTAAAACCCCAGCCGCCGGGTTGATTAACACCGAAACCGCGGTCCGGATCGCCCAGCCATTGGTATCCCCAGCCGCCGGTGGGAAATGTCTTCTGCGCGTTCAGGTGAGTTTGCGCAGCCAGCCCGACTTGCTTGAGATTATTCTTGCACTGGGTAGCCCGAGCCGCTTCGCGTGCCGCCTGGACCGCAGGCAGGAGGAGCGCGATCAAGACTCCAATGATGGCAATCACGACCAGCAATTCAACCAAAGTGAAGCCTGGGCAAACCGACCGGCGCGCGAATGCCGATAGTTTTCGATTGGTCATTGGACAATCCCCAAGAAATGGCACGTGGCCCTGCGCGATTGATTTGACTGAATCTGCGCTGTTTTCCAGCGAAGGCACACATTTTTGGAACAACGCCCCCCGCATTATTTCCATCAACCAGCATAGTGGAAATGAACCGAACAGTAAACAAATTCCCCGGTGATTACTGAAAGAGTTTGGCAAGAATGTCGGCGATGCGGTAACCGGCTAAAGTGACGCGCTGTTCGCCCAAGATTTTGGCTTGCTGGACGTATTCATCAGGCAGGGTGGGGGCATTATCGCGATCAGGACTGGCCGCTAGCTGACCGTTGAGATAGACCTTGGTCCGCGCCAATTCAGCGCTTTCCTGAATCCAGTCGGCGAAGTTGGCCGGGGTAACGCTTTCGGGATGGGGATCAAACTGCTGGCGAGGATAGTTGTGACGGAGCTCAATGGCAATTTTGTGGAGATCGCGAGTGTCTTCGGAGCCGGACACGACGCCGTCCCAAAACCGATGCAGTTTTAGCGGTTTGCCGTCGGGCTTTACGCGAATGAATTCTTTATTACCGCCCTGGTCGCCCTTGGGATAATCTTTGGAAAATAGACTTACCGCATGCAAGGGCTGATGACCGTCACCAAGAAGGTGCAGAATCCAGCAAACTGCTATGGCCTTTTCTGCATCGGTGGCGTCGCTTTTGACGATTTCGACATTCGTGCGAAAGGCCGTTTCGATATTTTGGTCGGAAGGCTGTTCGGTTTCGACTTCCTCCGATTGGCCAGCGGGCTTGAACGGATAGTCGATGTAATGCCAGGTGGGATGATCGTAATCGGATTCGCCGCGGATGTCGTCGG
>DASXPQ010000397.1:0-5740 GCA_036493575.1 Pirellulales bacterium | reverse complement strand
GGTTTCAGATCGCGGTGGATAATTCCCTTTTGATGTGCGTGCTGCACCGCCTGGCAAACTTGGACGAACAACTGCATGCGGTCCGCAATGCTGAGAGTGTGCTGGTCGCAGTACTTGGTGATGGGAATGCCCTTGATAAGTTCCATCACAAAGTACGGCCGGCCTGTTTCGGTGGCACCAGCGTCCAGCACTTTAGCGATATTCGGATGCTCCATCATCGCCAGCGCCTGCCGCTCGGCCTCGAACCGAGCCACCACTTGCTTGGTGTCCATACCGAGCTTGATGATTTTCAGTGCCACGCGACGACGGACCGGTTCCTCTTGGTCAGCCATGAAAACGACGCCAAAACCCCCTTCGCCGATTTGCTCCAGCAACTTATAGCGGCCGATACGGGAGCCCGGGCCTTCGCTGAGTGTGACGGTCGATGCAATATCTAAATCGGGCAGTTTGACGAAATTGCCGGTGGCCGCATGGGCTGTGAGCAAGGCCTCTACCCGCTCGCGCAGTGCGGAATCATCTCCACAGGCTTGTTCGAGAAACTCGGCGCGCGCGGCCGCATCGGTTTTGGCTAAAGCTTGGGCGAAGACATCTTCGATACGCCCTGGATCAGTCGTCATGCATGGTTCTCTCACCCTATTCATGCGAAAAATCTCCACCCAGCGTTCCAATGAAACGCTTTTGGATCTTATTGCAGCGGTTTTGAGTCTTTTCCATTTATCGCGTCGTACAGCCATGCTCGGGCAAATTGCCAATGGCGGTAGGCCGTAGTGCGAGATAATCCCAATGCGCTAGCCGCCTGATCGAGGTTCAGACCCGCGAAGAATAAGAGTTTCACCAGCTCGGCTTTTTGGGAGTCAGATTTGGCAAGTTCTTCCAGCGCTGTGTTCAGCGCCAGCAAGTCGTCGACATTATCGCACGGTAGGCCGAGGGGCAGAAGATCGTCCTTCAATTCAATTCGCTGAAAATTGCCGCCGCGCTTTTGCGCATTTTTGCTGCGCGCATATTCGATGAGAATGCGGCGCATGGCCTCGGCGGCGGCGGCAAAGAAATGCCCACGATTATCCCAGGGCGCATCTTCATCGCCGACGAGCCGCAAATATGCTTCGTGGATTAGGGCCGTGGCTTGCAGTGTATGTTCGGCCCGTTCATTGGCCATGTGCGAGCGCGCCAGCCGCCGAAGTTCTTCATACACCAAAGGAAATAAGTCGGCGGTGGCCTGTGAATCTCCTTGCCGAATGGCCGCCAGTAATTGGGTGACTTCCGACATGCCCCCATAATAACCAATTGGATTGGTCGATCGCTACAAATTCGCGGCGATTACGAGGCGGTTGCTCTATTGCCGTATGAATGAGGTCGTAGGTATGCTTGCAGTCACACACCTCTGATTGCCCGCCGAAACCATCTCTCCTGAGACCGCCGAATGCCGTTTGAAGACGCGGCAATGGTGTTTTATACAGGCCTGTGCTGTTTCTTAATTCGGAGAACGGTCTGGTTTGAATGTCATGCGTAAATATTTGCCGAAAAGCATTCTTTGCCTGCGTGATTACAGCTTTCAAAAGTTTATCAGCGACCTGGTCGCAGGCGTGACGGTCGGGCTGGTGGCACTTCCCTTGGCTATGGCGTTCGCCATTTCTTCCGGCGTTCCACCGCAGGCAGGGTTGTACACCGCCGTGGTTGCTGGATTTTTGATTTCGGCGCTGGGCGGGTCGCTGACACAAATCGGCGGACCGACCGGCGCGTTTGTCGTGGTGGTGCACGGTATTGTGGACAAGTACGGGCTGAATGGCCTGTTCAATTGCACGCTGATTGCCGGTGTTATGCTTGTCGGTTTGGGACTTACCGGGCTGGGAAAAGCAGTGCGGTTCATTCCCAGGCCTGTGATCGCGGGCTTCACCAATGGCATTGCGGTGTTGATTGCCAGCACGCAAATCAAAGACTTTTTCGGATTGCAGGTCGACAAAGTTCCTGGTGAGTTTGTCGCCCGCATGGAAACGCTGTTTGCGCATTTCGATACGCTTTCCTGGCGGGCCACGGCGATGGCCAGCGCAGGAATTGTGATCATATTATTGTGCAGAAAGTTTCTTAAACGCGTGCCTGCCTACATTGTGGTGCTGTTTCTTGGAACAGCTGTGGTCGGCCTTAGCGGACTTTCGGTAGAAACCATCGGCAGCCGTTTCGGCGGCATTCCACAAGGTCTGCCCTCCTTCGCGTGGCCGAAATTCCAGCCCGATATGATTATTCCGCTATTCTCGCCGGCGATGACCGTGGCGCTGTTAGGCGCCATTGAATCGCTGATGTCGGCCGTTGTCGCTGACCGCATGAGCGGCGACCGGCACAATCCCAATGTTGAACTCGTGGCGCAAGGGATTGCGAACATTGCGGTGCCGCTATTCGGCGGGATTCCTGCCACGGGGGCGATTGCGCGGACTGCCACTAATATTCGGTCCGGGGCGAAAACACCGGTGGCTGGGATGATTCACGCGGCCACGCTGCTGTGCGTTTTGGTTTTCGCCGCGCCCCTGGCGCAATATGTTCCGTTGGCGATCCTGGCTGCGATTCTGTTGGTTGTGTCGTACTATATGGGCGAGTGGAAAGAGATACCGAAACTGCTCAAACTCACTTGGGCTGACATTAGCGTTTGGGCGATCACGTTTGGCCTGACGGTATTTGCCGATTTGACGGTGGCGGTCGAAGTCGGAATTGTTCTGGCCGCGCTGCTGTTCATTCGCAAAGTGACTAGCACAACTACCGTTACCCGCGTAACCAAGCAATATGTCGACGATGGTTGGTCGCACATTTTGCAAGACAAACCGATTCCCGATTACGTGACGGTATTTCGTATTCACGGTCCATTCCTGTTTGGCGCGACGGAGAAGATATTGCAGGTTGTTGATGATCTGGATAACCTGCCGCAAATTATCATTTTGCGACTGCGCAATATGACGGCCATCGACGCCACCGGGCTGCAGGCCTTGGAAGATCTGGCGGATCACCTTCGCGCAGCAAAGCGCACACTGATCTTATGTGGGGCACCGACGCAGCCTACGCAATTGATGCACCAGGCTGAATTCAAGCAGCACGTTGGCAAGGAAAACATCTGCGAGAATTTTCATGCCGCCATCGAACGGGCCATCATTATCCATTTTGGTGCTTCGCGCAAGTCGGCGTGAAAATCTCACATCCGAGATGCGCTTATCAATACGCGCAACGGTCAAACGTCTTCGCGCTGTTCCAGCAGGGGGCTTTTAGCGGTCGAGAAATACCAGTGCGGCGCTGGAGCGGGGGATTTCCAGGAGGGGGCCGTCTGGGGTGGATTGCAAAGTTTCCGTTTTGGTGGCGGACCATGTTCCAGCGGGGGATATTTCTGATCCGGCCAAGGTAATTCCGGAGGTTGCATCGAGCGCTGGAGCTGTTAGACGCCAGACGGTCGATTTTTTATTTTCGGGTGAAGTACGGAGCACGAGCCGCAAGGGATTTGACTCGTCTTTGTTGAAGACGGCGATGCGAAGCTGTCCATCTTTTTCCCCTGCATAAGCAGTGGCGTTGACGGGCGAAACATTGTTGAGAGTTACAGGGCGGGTGTTAGCGCCGGCTAATTGATTTGCCAAAAACATGCCGTAGAAAATTGGCCGCGCGGAGAAACCGACATCGACTTCGCCGGCGATGGGTGTGTAATAGCCACCCTTGGCCACGCTGGCATCGGGGGCGGTTTGATCTTTCGGCGTATTGCCATTGGCTGCGACTTGTTCGCCGGGCATGTGGTCGCCGAGCGACGCCCGTAAAAAGTCGCGGCTGCCGCCGTGAAAATTTACACCGGCGCAGCCAGCCATGGCGAGGGTGAGCATATAATCGCCTGCCCAGAGCGCGGATGCAAAAGCATCGCTCATGCCTGGCTTGCCGCCGCGGTAGCAAGAATTGCCTTCGGTCATGCGGTAAATCAAGTGGTCCTTGGCGGCGGCCTGGGTGATGGATTTGGTTTGTTTAGCAATGGATTGCGTAGTGCGCAGCAAGCGGGCGGTGGTAACTTTTGGATCGTTAGGCGGCCCTTCGGCATAGTAGTGGCCCGTAACTGCCAATAAGCGAGAGCCAAGATTTTTTTCGGCGCCGGCTGCGAACTTCGAAATCCAGTTTGAATTGGAGCCAACATCGGGACCGCCGAATTTGGCCTCGGTTACGCGCTGGCTGATGGCGTCAGCGAACTGGGTCCATTCGGCGAGATATTCTGGGAAACCCCAGTTCGCCGGGCGGGTGGCATTATTGGCGTCGTGATAAAAATCGGGCTCGTTGCCAATTTGGAAGTACAGCAGATGATCGCCGACCGCTTTGGCAACGTATTCGGCTTCCTTGGCGGCACGCTCGGGCGAACTGTTGCCCAAGTTCAGTCCGTAAATTACCTGCCAGCCGGTGCGGTTAAGAAATTCGGCCAGTTGATCGATGGCTTCGGGCTGGATCATGAATAAGCGATGCGGCATCCAATTTTCCGCAACTGAACCGGAGGCCTGCCGCAATTCGGGTGCGGAGGTGGAAGGGTCGGCCTTGAACCAGCATGACTCGCTACTATTGCCGCCCAATCGCAAAACGCCTTGCGGACTTAACAGACGAAACAAGGCGATGAGCTGTTTGTTGGATCCGGAGAAAAAATTCGGATTAGAGAGCTGGGCGAGTTCGTAACTTAGTCCGTTGTAGTTTAGCGGGATCAAGTGCGAGGGGGACTCGGAGTCGACCACGAACTCGGCCGTTGTCGGTTGGTCGGCGGCTGGCTGGTTTGCCGTTTGATTGGTCTGCCCAAACGAGGATTGATATGTAAGGGCGCCGAGCGTCGCTGAACCGGAACGAATTAGGAAATTGCGGCGGTTCATACGTGGTGGGCCCAATTCGAATCGATCAACGGGCACAGATGCCGAACGGACACGGCAAACCGGACGAATTACCAAACTTCGACGCGATCTTCGGGGGCGCGGTACATGGTTTGGCCCGGTTGCACATCGAAAGCTTCGTAAAAAGCGGGCACATTGGAGAGGGGGATCAGGGTGCGGAAACGTTCCGGCGAATGGGGATTGGTGCGCAGCATGACGCGCAAATCTTTGTCGCGCTGCGAGCCGCGCCACACTTGGGCGTAGCCAGTGAAAAAGCGTTGCGGGCCGGTGAGCCCATCGATTACGGGGGCGGGCTTGCCGCCGAGCGATTTTTTGTAGGCAGCGTTGGCAATCATCACGCCGCCGAGGTCGGCAATGTTTTCGCCTAGGGTCAACTGGCCGTTGACGTGCATGTCGTCCACGCCGACGCACTCGTTGTACTGCTTGACCAGTTTGTCCGTTTTGGCGTTGAAGCGAGACCGATCTTCCGGCTTCCACCAATTGCGCAAGTTTCCTTCGGCATCGGAGCGGCTGCCTTGATCGTCGAAGCCGTGAGTGATTTCATGTCCGATGACGGCGCCAATGCCGCCGTAATTTACAGCATCGTCGGCGTTCATATCGAAGAACGGCGGTTGCAAAATGCCGGCGGGAAACACTATTTCGTTGAGCGTTGGATTGTAATAGGCATTTACCGTGGGCGGGGACATGCCCCATTCGTCACGATCGACCGGTTTGTGCAGCCGGGCCAGGCGGTATTGGGTATCGAACGCTTCGGCGCGCATGACGTTGCGAACATAAGCATCGGGCTTGATTTCCAGCGACGAGTAATCGCGCCACTTAATTGGATAACCAATTTTTGGCCGTACGGTGGCAAGCTTTGCCAA
>DASXPQ010000396.1:0-5962 GCA_036493575.1 Pirellulales bacterium | reverse complement strand
CGGATCAATCTTCTGAATTTTCACCTGCACTTTTTGTCCGACCGTCAGCACTTCACTCGGATGCTTGACCCGGTCCCAGCTCATTTGGCTGACATGAACCATGCCGTCAATGCCCCCCAAATCGACGAACGCGCCGAAGTCCCGAATATTCCGCACCACTCCCTCGCGCACATCGCCCACTTTTAACTGCGTGAGCAGCTGCTCTTTGGCTTCCGCTTGCTCGCGCTCCAAAACAGCGCGCCGACTCAGCACCAAATTACGCCGCTCCTGGTTGGCTTCGATCACCACACACGCCCAGCTTTGCCCCACGAACTCCTCAAAGTTTTCCACCCGATAAATCGAAATCTGCCCGGCCGGAATAAAACCACGAATCTTGTTCACTTCGCATTCCAGCCCGCCCTTGTTGTGCCCCGTGACGCGCGCCTCAACCGTAATGCCCTCAGCAATATCGGTCCAGTCGCCAACTTGCACGCTGGCGCCAATTGGGGCAACCTCGTACAGTCCATCGTCTGCATTGAATCGCGTAACGACGACTTCCAACGCATCGCCAACCTGCGGCTCTTGTGCCAGTATGTGAAGTGTCAGCACTCCTTGATTGCGCCCACTCAAATCGACAAACACATTGTCGCGAAAAATCCGCGCCACTTGCGCCGTGTGCCGCGATTCCACTTCCAACGGCTCTCCGGCCGCGCCGGCATCGCCGCCCGTTTCAGCGGCTATTAACTCGTCCATCGATTGGTCGCCCAACGCAGCTTCCAATTCAGCTTCCAACTCCGGAGACAATTCGGCTCGTATATTTGGCCGTTCCACTTTCTCGCTGGTTGGCGCGGGAGAAACATATTTAGAAACGTTCGGCGCAGCTTTTCGCTGCGGAGCGGGAGGGGCACTCACTTCATCTGCAGCGAGTGCAGCAGACTCCCCCTCAGCCGTTTTTGCCCCAACCGGTTTCGCCGCACCCGGTTTCGCCGGATACTGCTCATGTGGCGGCGGACGATCGACGGGCTTGCGCTGCGTCGGCTCTGTTCGGAAGGCTACTTTCGCCCGCGGCTCAATGCGCGGCACCGGAACGCCTGGACGCTGCGTGCCAATTTTGATGCGCGGCTTCAATTCTTCCGCCGCGGCTTCGCTGGCAATCTGGCCGCCCGCTTGGGTTTCAGCGTCGGACGCCGTCTCAGGCAAAACTGCTGGCGTCGGAGGCGCTGTGCTTCCGGTGGCAGCCGCTTGGGCGTTGGAGTTAGAGATTTCTTCAGCCCCAGACGCAGGTGGCGAAGCAGAGTGCGAATCGGCGGTCATATCGGTGCAATCAGACAGTTAAAAAGCCAAAAATCACGCAACCGAAATAGTTTACCTCTCGGCCAAATCCGACGAAAGTGCCCATTCGCACGTTAAAGTGCCAGTACCCCCGGCACGATTCGAACGTGCAACCCCCTGCTTAGAAGGCAGGTGCTCTATCCATTGAGCTACGGGGGCGAAATTGGCGTGCTTCCAATAGTTAAAATCTGATGTGCAAACTCGTCCGCTTCGAATGATTTCTGCCGCTCGGATCGCCTCTCCCAAGCGTATTAATCCTAGCCCAACCGCCAGTGCCTGAAAAGCGAATGTCGCAAATCGTCAACCAAGTTTGCGATTTGCTCCATCGCCAGGGCAATATAAAATGATCGTGCATGAATTATTTCGCCCACGGCTTTCGTTTTCTGGACAATCCATACTTCTTGGCCGGCACCGCGGTGCCCGACTGGCTAAGCGTCGCCAATCGTAAAGTGCGCGCACACCGGACCCGCGCCTTGCAGTTTGTTAACCATGCCAATCCGCACCTCGCGGCAGTGGCGCAGGGAATCGTGCAACACCATCACGACGATGCCTGGTTCCACAACACCGACGCCTTCAATCGGCTGTCGTGGCAAATCGCTACCCTCTGTACTCAGCAGTTGCCCTCCGACGAACCGCATCGCCCCAGCTTCCTTGGTCACATCTTGCTCGAATTATTGTTGGACGCGGCATTAATCGCCCAGGACCCGCTCCGCTTGCAGCAATACTATGCCGCCCTGGAAACGGTCGACGCGCAATTCATTCAAGCAGCTGTCGACACAATCTCTGGAAAACCCACCGTGCAACTGGCCTGGTTTATTCAAAAATTTCGCCGGACCCAATTTTTGCGCGACTATGCCGACGATGCCCGCTTAATCTACCGTTTAAACCAGGTGATGTCCCGCGTCCGTTTGCCCCCGTTGCCCGATCGCTTTCGCGACGTGCTTGCCCCATCGCGAAAAATGGTAGCCACTCACATGGAACAACTGATCGACCCCACAACGCTTCGCCGCATGGTCGGCTAAATGATTCTCTGCCGATCGTGCGCCAACATGAAAAACCCGCCCACCACGCCGAACAATTCAACGCCTGCCGATGCCGGTGGCATGTCCCTCGACCAGCTCAGCCAGGCCTTTGCCGCCATGCTGGGCGAAGCCAGCGAGTCGTCGGACCAGCCGCTGGTGGTTGTCGGCGAAACCGTCTTGGCGCCGGAAGCAGACCATCGTGAGCATCAAACGGTTTCCAGTGGTTCTCCAACTTCAACTGCAGCTACGGCAGAAGATCCATTTCCAATCAGCCCCCGCGGCATCCTGGAGGCGATGTTGTTCGTTGGACGCCCCGATAACGCGCCCCTCACCAGCGAGCAAATGTCGGGTCTGATGCGCGGTGTAACCGCGGCGGAAATAGATGGCTTGGTGCGCGATTTGAATGCTCACTATGCCCTTCAAGGGTGTCCCTATACCATTGCTTCAGAAGGCGCCGGTTACCGCCTCCTGTTGCGATCAGAATTCACTCTGTTGCGTGAGCGGATGTTGGGCCGCGCCCCCGCGGCACGCCTTTCTCTAGCGGCCGTCGAGGTGTTGGCTCTAATCGCTTATAACGAACCCCTCACGTCGGCCGAAGTAAACCAACTGCGCGGCACGCCCAGCGGCCATATCCTAAGACTTCTCCTCCGCCGCCGCTTGCTCCGTCTGGAGCAAACCGACACGAAGCCCAGCCAAGCGCGATACTTCACCACCCATAGGTTCCTCGAAGTCTTTCACCTTAACAGCCTCGAAGACCTTCCTCGCAGCGACGATTTGGCGCGCCATTAATCGACCGGTTCCGATCCGCACGGCGATTCTCAAGAACTCGTACGTTCGATGGCGCAGCCTTGGCGTTCCGAGAACGCATGCCTTTTCTCGGAATGTCGCGTGGTCATCCGAAGGGTCGCCACAACGCGCCGGCAAACCAAGGATTTTGAGCTTCGCAGCCGGCCCGCAAAATCCTTGACTAACTCTCTCTTACTGGTTAGTTTCAGGAAATTCATTCTGTCCAATTCGAGGGCTGCTAATCCCTCAACGCTCGGCTTTGTTCTGCTAAGTTTTCGGCCAGCGTTTTTTTCAGAGGTGATCCGTGCGTGCGGTTCGATTCCAGATTGTATGGCGCCTGTTTTTGGTTCTCGCCATGCGCGCGGCCAGTGCACTAGCCGCACCGTACGTCATCACCGACCTCGGAACGACAGGTGGGCCAGGTAGTGAGGGCCTTGGTATCAATGCCAGTGGTCAGGTCACAGGCTTTGCCGATACGCCCGATGGCGCTTCCGCCCACGCGTTCGTTTGGACGCCAACAACCCCCAACGGCATAAGCGGCCACATGTCCGACCTCGGAACGCTGGATGGCAGCGCAGTAAGCAGCGTTGGGTTGGGCATCAATGCCAGTGGTGAGCTGATGGCCGTTCTCGGTTTCGACGGAGATCCCAACGCTCACGCAATTGTGTACGACGGCACGGTGCACTACATCGGCCCAGTGTCGGGTGGCGATAGTAGCCATGGGATGGCCATCAACGACCGCGGTCAGGTCACAGGCCAGGCCACGAGCCCCGGAGGTATACACCCCTTCCTGTATGACGGCACATCGCACGACTTGGGATCGCTCGGTACAGGCGATTTCAGCATTGGCTATGGCATCAACAACTATGGTCAGGTGGTCGGTTTCTCCAATACAACCGTCGACGGAGAGGACGGCCGCGCGTTTTTGTGGCAACCAACTACACCCAATAGTGCCACCGGCGCCATGCACGATCTGGGATCGCTCGGTGGATCAACCAGCGCTGCCTATGGCATCAATGCCAGCGGTCAAGTCACGGGCCTTTCCACTACGATCGGCGACGCCGAAGCCCACACCTTTGTTTGGACGCCAACAACTCCCAACGGCACAAGCGGCGACATGACCGACCTAGGTACGCTAGGTGGCAAACGTAGCCAGGGGAATAGCATCAATGCAAGTGGTCAGGTACTAGGCTACTCTACCCTGGCCGGCGACGCCACAGGCGACTACTTTCTCTACACACCCGGCTCGGGCATGGTCGATTTTCAAACGCTGATCGATCCCAGCTCCCCGTGGAATATCGCGCAGTTGACCCCCGTGGCAATCAACGAGGCCGGACAGATCGTGGGCAGCGGCCCAATCGGCGCCGAATACCACGCATTCTTATTAACCCCCGTTCCCGAGCCGGGAAGTTTTGTGCTGGCCGCCTTGGGCGTTGTCGGCTTGGCTGTCACACGTTTGCTCCGATCCTTCAGAATTCGTTCGACCTTCCCAACGGCTCTTTCGCCCCAGGTCCACCGATTTACTCAATAATCGACCTTCCAAAAGGAGGGGTCCGCTCCGGCAAACCGGCCTTTGGGTTCGTCTTAAACTATTGTCGTACAAACGGTTGCGATCGATCATCTGCGATTCACATATGCCGTCCGGATAAAGCGTGGTACAATCAGCATGTGGCCCCGGAGCGGGTTTAATTCAGTGGGAAGTCAGTCCTGAGCCACTCGGTCAGCATGTTTTGATCGATTTTTGGGAGTGCAAACAAGCTTTCCTCAACTGAAGTCGTCTCCGGCCGCCCAAGGTGGGCAGCCGTCTGCCGGCGCGGCACTCCCAGTACCTGCCCATCCCATTCGTGATAGCCACTTTTGTGGTTGCGCATTGCGATCAGCAGCTTTCTGTTTTCCCCCAGCTGATGCTTGGCTTTGCCCTGCGTCCGTATGGCTCGCTCCCCCGTTAGCATTTGTTTCCAGGATTCGACGGACGTTCCGCCGGCCTGCTTTTTAAATTCGAACCCATTTTATGGTCCAAATAATTCTCCTTCGACCTGGTCGTACCGATTACGATCACCAATCCCGAATTCAAGGCGTGCTCGATATTCCGCTGAGTGAAACCGGCAGACAAGAAGCCGCGGGTACCGCTGAAAAGCTTCAGGTCTACATTCCCAAGGCGCTGTACTGCGCCCCCACTCGCTCCGCCGAGGAAACCGCCACAATTATTGGCGAAAAACTCCAACTAAAACCCAAGACTATCGAACGCTTGCAAAACGTTAACCTAGGGCTCTGGCAGGGATTGCTCGTGGAAGAGGTGCGTTTGAAGCAGCCCAAGGTCTACAAGCAATGGCAGGAGCATCCAGAAACGATCCAGCCCCCGGAAGGCGAAATGTTGGCCGCTGCCACTGAAAGAGCTATGGAGGCCATCGAAAAACTGGTCCGCAAGCATCGCTCCGGCACCATGGCCCTGGTCATACCCGAACCGCTTGCCAGCTTAATTCAACACCGCATTCAGGGAACCGAGTGGAGCGATCTGTGGCAAACCGCCAACGGCTGCTGTCGAATTGAATCGATGACGTTCGACAAAGATTCCAAAAAATCCCCTGCACCGGCTCCCGCGGTCAACGGTAAAACCACCGCCACAGATACCGCGGAAAATCCTGCCGGCGGTGCGGCCATCGAAAATCGCATTCACGCCGCCGCGCCAGCCAAATTGAACGGTTTCCATCCCACCATGGTTTATCGCGGCGTAACCGTCAAACCGCAATGAAATTTGCGAATTTAAGTGACGATTCCGCACCGCCGGGCCTCTAAGTTTATCACTCCGCGGACCCGGTTCCGCCTGTATTTCCCCAGCGACA
>DASXPQ010000395.1:0-3673 GCA_036493575.1 Pirellulales bacterium | reverse complement strand
ATCGGTGCCAAGGAAGTCGTCGTGAAGTCACTAAACGATCCGCCAGCGATCGCTGCTTTGCGCGCTGCAAACGTGGATTTGGTCGTGTATGCAGGCGGAGGAATTTTGCGGTCAGAAATCATTGGCCTTCCGCGATTAGGAGTGCTCAACGGTCATGGCGGCCCTTTGCCACAGTTTCGCGGAATGAACGTGGCAGAGTGGGCCGTCCTGTATGGCGTGAAACCTAGTGTAAGTGTGCACTGGATCGATGTCGGCGTAGATACCGGGCCGATTGCATATCAGAAACCGATTCCATCAGAAAGTTGGACCGATGTGGATCATGGCCGTGGTGCCGGCGCCAAGACTGCGGTAGAAGCATTATTAGAAGCGGTCGCCCGATTGGATCGCGACGATTTACACAGCGTTTCACAGCGTCCCGAGAATGGACGTCTGTTTCATGTTATGGCGTCTCCGTTAGTCGAGGTTCTGAATCATTGGTTAAGCCAGGGGCGAAAACCGCAGATCGAGCCGACAGACTTTGCGTTTCCTTCCCTCGCTGAAACATTTTGCAACTTCTCCCCCCCCGCAACCGTCGATTTGGCTGCGGCAAGGGAATCTGGATAGCGTTAGAGACTAAGCTCCGGCGTTCGAATGAATAAATTCTCCTTGGCTTTAAATGTGCTGCGTTTCCTAGGACCGCGCGTCGTGCGACTCCGCGCCGGTGTGCATCTGAATAAAGCCTTGGGAACCAGCCGCCGGCAATTCCCACCGCGCAGCTGGGAATCAATTAATCTCGACCAAATCTTGCGGCCGGGCACGCCGACAGAATCGACACCTTTTGCCACATTCAAACGTGAGCAGCGTGTAGAAAGTTTCTTTCCTTTGGGCGAACCACCCGTGGTTCCGGAGTGGATGCTAAAGATCCCGGCACAACGACAGCCGACACTGGCGGAGCGGCTACGTTTGATCGCCGCAGACCGCTGCGTGTATTTTTTTCATACGTCAGCTTTGGCATCCGTCGATTGGAACGAAAACCCCTTCGATCACAAGCACAGTTTTCCTGATCGCACATGGTTTGAGATTCCTGATTATCTACCCGAACAAGGAGATATGCGTTTAATGTGGGAGCCGTCCCGAGCTCAGTGGGCGATCGATTTGGCGCGGGCTCGCAGTCATGGGATGGAAATTGAGTCTGGCAACCTGTATTGGCGGTGGTTGGAATCGTGGATGGCAGGGTGTCCGCCCTGGCGCGGATTTCAATGGAAATGCGGTCAAGAATCATTTGTGCGATTGTTGTCGCTTGTGATTGGATTTTGGAGCCTAGCTGATGACCCTGCGACAACGCCCGCTCGCTGGACACATTTGGCACGCTTAGCTTGGGCTACCGGTTATCGCATTGATCACCATATCACCTATGCACAATCTCAGAAGAACAATCATGCGCTTTGCGAAGCATGTGGACTGATGTTGGTGGGCCATCTGTTTCCAGAATTGCGAGAAGCAGATCACTGGTTCGAGCGCGGGCGAAAAATCTTTTCTCAGGAACTGGCTGGGCAGATGTACGCCGATGGCAGCTATTTGCAACATTCGCTGAATTACCATCGGGTGATGTTACAAACAGGTGTTATCGCGGCGCTTGTGGCTAAGTGGCATGGCCAGCCGCTGGACGGTTCCACCATTCAGCACATCGCCGCCGCCGAAGAGTTTTTGTTTCAAATGCTCGATCCCGAAACCGGCCGAGTACCGCTCTACGGTAACAACGACGGGGCCTGGGTTTTACCACTAAATGAATGCGATTATTCAGATTTTCGCGGGGCCGTGCAGGCAGCACATTTTTTAACCAACAATCGGCGTCGATTCGCTCCTGGGCCGTGGGATGAAGATCTGTTGTGGCTGTTCGGTCCCCAGGCCTTGGACGCGGCGCAGCAACCGCTGCGGAAACCTAAATCAACGGCGTTCCGAGACGGCGGTTACTTCACGCTGCAGGGCAGCAATAGTTGGGGCATGATCCGCTGCCACACGTACCGTGATCGTCCAGGGCAATACGATCCGATGCACTTCGATCTTTGGCATCAAGGGCAAAATGTGCTGCGCGACTGTGGCACTTATGAATACTTCCCGCCAGAAGGGCGCGCGATGGAGGACTACTTTCAGCTGATTCGTTCACACAATACTGTGGAGATCGATCGTGACTCGCCTGTTGAACGCGTTTCACGATTTCTGTATTTTCCCTGGCCACGTGCTACTGCGCGACGGTTTGAAACCCAAGAACCTGGGTTTCGATACTTTGAAGGTGAAAGCAGAGACTATGACCGGAGGCCGTGGCACGTCTTGCACCGCCGGGCGATTCTAGGCTTGGATAGTGATGCATGGTTAATTGTCGACGATTTGTTTGGCCAAGGTCGACACACAGCCATACTGCGGTGGCATTTGACAGACATGCCTGTGACTCTCGACCAAGCGGCCCACAAAGCTGTCTTGTCACTCGATTCGGGAGATTGGACCTTGAGTGTATGTTGTAGTTCGGGCAAACCATGGGATCGGCTGGAGATAATTCGCGGCCGAAATGAGCCAGGTTCAATCCAAGGTTTTGCGTCGCCGTACTATGGCGAGCGGATTTCGATTCCAGTGTTAGAAGCGGAAATCACGGCCGAATTCCCGTTACGTTTGCTGACAATCGCAGCTCCTGGAAAAACAATCCAGTGGCAGGCTCAAAGTGTGTCGGTTTCCGGTGAACATTATGAACTCCGCGCTAATAACCGGGCGTGGGATGTAGAGTTGGGGCCGCTGGAACGCCGCTCAGAGCGAACGATCGTCCAGGTGCGTACGATGGATCCTGATGTCGAACCAAGCGTTGATCATTCCACACCCTCGGTATCAGGGGCAGTATTTTCCGGATCGGGACGTTGAACTATGCACGTATTGCTAATTCATCAAGTGTTTTCTTCGCCGTCAGAAGCCGGCGGTACAAGGCACTTTGAATTGCTTTCGCGCCTTGCACGGTCTGGACATCGCGCCACGGTCGTGGCGAGCAATTTGAGTTATCTGAGTGGGCAAAGTCTCGTCGGCGGCAGCAAATGGATTACGGAGCAAAATTCACATGGAATCCGTATCTTAAGAGCATACACCTATCCGACTTTGCATCGCAGTTTTGTGTGGCGCGTAGTTTCATTTTTGAGCTTCATGGTGACGGCGGTTTGGGCAGGTTGGAAGGCTGGCAAAGTGGACGTAGTGATGGGCACCTCGCCCCCATTGACGCAGCCGTTGTCGGCGTGGCTGATTGCTGTGTTGCGCCGCAGGCCATTTTTGTTGGAGATTCGTGACCTGTGGCCGGAGTTCGCGATCGACATGGGTGTTATGCGTAGCCCAGTTCTGATTTGGGTGGCCCGTCGGCTGGAGATGTTCTTGTATCGCCGGGCGTCTCATTTGCTGGTGAATTCGCCCGCATATCGCGACTATTTGGTTTCCAAAGGCGTGCGGCCAGAGAAAGTAAGTCTGGTTGCCAACGGTGTCGATCCGACACTTTACGATCCGGCCGCCGAAGGAAGCACGGTGCGGGAGGAATTCCGCCTGCAGGGTAAGTTTGTTGTCCTTTATGCGGGTGCGCTGGGCATGGCAAACGACATCGGCACACTTTTGGATGCCGCTGATCTAGTACGCGACCAGCCGGATATCCATTTCCTCTTGGCTGGTG
>DASXPQ010000394.1:0-2789 GCA_036493575.1 Pirellulales bacterium | reverse complement strand
GCGCTGAAATATGGCGTGAACGTCAGCGGCGTGAATATTATGACGATGGATTACGGTGATGGGGCCGCGCCGAATCCGGCCGGAAAAATGGGCGACTATGCGATTGACGCGGCCAACAGTTTGTTCGGCCAATTGAAAACCGCCTACAACGGCACGTTAAGCGACTCGCAAATTTGGGCCAAAGTGGGGCTGACACCGATGATTGGCATGAACGACATGACGAATGAAGTGTTCACGCAGGCCGACGCGCAGAAGATTTTGACATTCGCCCAGCAGCACGGGATCGATCGGATATCAATCTGGTCGCTGAACCGGGATTACGAGAATTCCGCCGGAGCGCTGGGCCACGTGGACAACTTTTCCAGCAGTCTGGTGCAAAGCCCGCTAGAGTTTTCGCTGCTGCTGAACAAGTTGACGGGATAAGGCAAATCTATCCGTTCCACCACCAGGGGTCGGCGCGGGTTTGCTCGGCAGTTGTCCGAGCTTGTGCAGCAGCGGTGCGGATTGGTTCCAGTGCCGTGGAGTTTTCTTGCTTCTGGATTATTTCCCAGGGCTGGAGGGCGACGCCGCCGGAAACGCTGACGACGTAGTTTTTGCCCTTCTTCAAAAAGCTGACTTTGCTGTCGACCTGCTTGGGCGGATTGTAGATTGACGTTTTCAGCATTTGATCGTTCAGCAAATACTGCAAATGCAGGTTCACTTTGTCGAGCAAGTTTTCCTTCTGAATGAGCGCACCGACGACGGCCAGGTCCATGCAGTTACGCAAGTCGCCGAAGACGGAATCTTTATCGGCGAGCTCCGGATAATTGGTGGTCATGGAGTCGGCCCATTTTTGGGCAGCGGGATTGGCTTTATCAGATTTTTGCCGTTGGCCAGCGGTGGTGAAGAAATCTTCCTCGGCCAGGCACTGCACACCGGGACCGCGAAGTTCCCAGGCGAGGCCCTGGCCATCGGTTGCCAGCGGTTCGTACTTGGGAGCCAGCCACCAGCGCGGCATTTGGACGGCATGAACCGCGGGGCTAACCAGCGCTAGGTAACTGGGCATGCCTTTAACGGGCGAGGGATCGAAATCCATGCCCAAGCGCTTCATGCGGTAATCGGCCGTAACCATCACGGTGGCAAAGCGGCTGTTTTCCGGCACACCGTGCAACGTGATTTTTTGCGGACCTAGGGCTTCTTCCAAGGCGCCGCCGATTTGTTCGATGTTGTTGTTGACAATGGGTTGCTTTTTCAGCAGTTCATTCAAGCGCTGCATGCCTTCGGGCGTAGGATCGATTGAACAAGTCATGCCACCGTTACGTGCCTGATCGGCGCAGCGGAGAGCCACGACCAGGTCATCCAACTGCAGCGTGGGCAGGCCCGACACGGTACCGACGACTTCGCCCTGGTCGTTGATTTTCCAACCTTCGGCAGGACCAGCCAGGACAATATCGTGCTGGTCAGGAAAAACAAACACGTATTGAATTCGTTGCAGTCCGGACAAATTGCGAATGGCGTCGGACAGCGGTTGGCCATTACGAGCCGCGTGATAAATGGCTTGATCGAGCTTGCGGAGCGAAACCATGCGCAACTTGGCGGGGGCCTGCAAATTACCGGGCACCTGCTGCATTGCTTGCCGGCGCGCTTCCAGAAGTTTTTCGCGGTCTTTAGTGTCTTGTAAATTCAGCACGCCGTCGACATTTACCGATACACCACCGACGACCGTTGGTCCGATAAAGGCCGGAACGGCAGTTGTGGTCGTGCCACCTTGATTGATGACGATTGTGTTTTGCGTTGTTCCAGTAGTGGTGGTACTGGTGGTTGGTGTGGTCGTCGGGGTTGATGTTTGGGATGTGGCCTGGCGAGCCGGCAACATCCAGGCGATGGCCGCCAATAAGAAAATGAGGGCGGAAAGTTTTGCACGATCGAATGCGCTACGAGAGCTCATGCGGTAGGTCCTCTTCTGGGAAATACTGCCAGTCGACAAGGTGGCGACGGTACCAAATTCTAGCTTCGCCGCGGTAGCGATTATAACGTTTGTCTCAACAAGCCTACGAGAGACACACTGTCGTTAAGGCACGCGCGCCCGATGAGTCGACGAATCCGGCCCAAGTGCAAGCCACTTCTTATGTTAATCTGTGCCATATTCAGTGGCAAACCAGCCGCCATACGCCGTTATAACAGCCGGTGGCTGTCATAACCGTATGCTTAGTCATCCGGGATAGATGGGCTCAATGACGCCGGCAGAAAGTCTTGGTAAAAGTCGTTACTAAGTGTCGCCTTTAGGGTGAGGGAACCCGGAGAATAGCCGGATGGCTGGGGGGGTACGGCGATGTACAAAAATGCAACACTTTTGCCGCCGATCAGTTATAATCAAGCGTTGACAACTCCCTGCCCTATCGGCACTTGAATCCCACGCTCTGGCGTGGCTCGCATGTTAGCTTATCTAGTGATTCGCGAAGGTTCGAAGTGGACTGACGTGTTCCGATTGATGCCCGGGCAATCGGTCACCATCGGCCGTGCGCCGACGAACCAAATTGTGGTGAAAGACGAACGGTGCAGCCGCGCGCACGCGGAGGTTTTTTATTCGCAGGAACGGTGGGTGCTGCGCGATTTGGAAAGCCGCAATGGGACGTTCGTCGGCAGCGAGCAAGTGCACGGCGACTATGTTTTGCAGCCGGGTGAAATCGTCCGCATTGGCCATTCGCAAATGGCGTTTGTTCACGATTTGGCTACCGCGTTTCCGGATCCGGCGAACGTGCCTGTGAAGGATGGAGCCAAGGCGGAAGACACGATTCTGGGGACGAGTC
>DASXPQ010000393.1:0-3171 GCA_036493575.1 Pirellulales bacterium | reverse complement strand
ACAAACGTAATCACCAGTCCTAACAAGCATCCTGCAACTACCGAAGCGGCCCGCTCCACGGCTGCATCCCAAGGATGGGCCCCTGGCTCGTGCAACATAATAATCACCACGGCAGCCAGAGCCGATCGGCTCCCAGCCATCAAGCGGCACAACCAGCACAGGGCAATCGTCAGCGACAAGGCTGCGCTCAGAGTGATCACATTCGCCGCTCCAACCAGCATGAACAATAGGCTGGTCGCACTCGCAATTAAATTCGCTCCAATCCGAATTGCAGCCAGCGGTACGGCTTCCTGGCTGTCCGGAGTTAGCACCAATATCGCCGATACCAACGGCCAAATAATTTCCTGATATTGCAGCCACGTGCCTAACGCGAAAACAATGACCACGGCAGTAATGCACTTGGCCATGTACAGCAATAGATTTTTCCACTCCGAACTCATGGCGGAATGATAATCTTTGAGCGCGCGACCGATCAATTCGAAAAGCAGACGTCCCGAAAACGAGTTTGGCAGCCGCTATAAGAAATTTCTAGGCGCTACTTCCGCTTCGAGCCGCCGAAAATGCCCCCCAGCACTCCTCGCAAAATCTGCCGCCCCATTTGGCTGCCGACCGTCCGCGCCGTCGATTTCGCCATCGCCTCCACCATTCCCTGGCGACGCCCCGAGCCAAACAGTATTGCGCTCACCTCCGCGCCAAAGCCCGTTGATTGTCCCGCCGCTGCTTTCCCTTGCGGGGCCTGCCCGGCTGGTGCTGCCGATGCAGCAGCCCCATCGACGCCTTTCCGCGCACTCAACATTTCGTACGCCGATTCGCGGTTTACCCGCGTGTCGTACTTCCCGCCGACCGGGCTGCGCGATCGCACCATGTTCCGCTCGTCAGGCGTAATCGCTCCCATTCGGCACCGCGGCGGGCAAATCATCGTCCGCTCCACCGGCATCGGTATTGCCTGTTCCTGGAGCGTTGACACTAGCGCTTCGCCCACGCCCAATTGTGAGATCACCTGAGCCACGTCGAGCTTCGGGTTGGGCACAAACGTTTCAGCGGCCGTCTTCACCGCTTTTTGATCGCGCGGCGTGAATGCCCGCAGCGCATGCTGAGCTCGGTTCCCCAACTGGCCGAGAATTTCGGTCGGAATATCGTCCGGAAACTGCGAGCAAAAATAGACGCCCACTCCCTTGGAACGAATCAACCGAACCACTTGTTCCACCCGTTGTCGTAAAGCCGGCGGTGCATCGTTAAACAACAAGTGGGCCTCGTCAAAGAAAAACACCAGTTTTGGCTTATCGAGATCGCCAACCTCAGGCAGGTTTTCAAACAGTTCTGACAGTAGCCACAACAAAAAGCTGGAATACAACCGCGGCTTCAGCACTAATTGGTCAGCCGCCAAAATATTTACCACGCCACGCCCGCTCATGTCGCCGCGCATTAGGTCAGCCAATTCCAGCGCTGGCTCGCCAAAGAAACTGTCCCCTCCGTCCCGCTCTAGGCTGACCAGCGACCGTTGAATGGCCGAAATCGATTGCGTGCTCACCAGGCCATAATGAGTGGAAATTTCCTTTTGATTCTCGGCGGTAAAGGTTAGCAAAGCTCGCAAGTCGTCCAAGTCCAATAGCAGCAGCCCTCGATCGTCCGCCATTTTGAACACAATTTCCAGCACGCCTTCTTGCGTATCGTTCAATTCCAACATGCGCGCCAAAAGTGTTGGACCGATTTCGCTAATGGTCGCTCGCACGGGATGGCCTGCTTTGCCGTACAAATCCCAAAATATGACCGGGCAGGCCTCCGGTGCAAAATTCTCAACGCCGGTTTGCGCGGCGCGCTGCTGCAATTTGTCGCTCGCGGTTCCGGCCAGCGCCACTCCGGCAACATCTCCTTTCACGTCCGAGATAAACACCGGTACCCCCATTCGCGAAAAGCCTTCCGCCAGTACTTCCAGCGTGATGGTCTTTCCGGTACCCGTGGCGCCCGCTACTAGCCCATGACGATTGCCATATTTGGCCAGCAACTGAACGGACTTGTCCCCTTTGCCAATAAGAATGTCGCTCATCCTGCTTCTCCCGAAAATTTTATATTTGCCCCAAACACGCCCGCCATCGAACGGCTCTGAATGGCTGATAGAAAATGAAATTCACAGCGAACAAATCAATGTACCCATTGCCGCATGTAAATGCGACAACCCCAGGGGCTCCAATTACCAATAAAAAAGCTCACGGTTTGTTACCCGTGAGCTTCTAGAAGTATGCCGCAATTAACTGCAACTGTCAGTGCGCTGAATTCCAGCAACACATCAAGTTAATTACTTCGCTTCGCGAAAAATTCCAGTCGCATACCAAATGCCATTGCTTCCTTCTCGGATGTCGTATCCGTAGCTGGCTTGCTTGGCCCTGACCGCATCCCAATGGCCGGGCGATTGGCGCCAACTGGCCACGCAATCGACGCAGGAATCCATCAGGTCCTGATCGGGCCAGCTTTCCGCCACAACTTCCACAGGCATGCCCGACTCACCTCGTCGCAATAACTTACTAAGGATACGGTGAAATCGCGATTCCCAATCCTGATGTCCCTGCACATGAATTTGTGCTTGGTAATTAGAATGATCGGTCGCTTCCGATAACAACACAGGATTTTCCTGCCCCGTGGTGCTCGCCGGGTGCTCCGGATGGATACGCACCGCCAATACCATGCTCCGTTGGGTAAGCGTTCCTTCGGGCAGATTAACTAGCGTTTCCAAATGCTTCGGATTGAACCGGTAATACTTGCCCGGTGTAAACGGAAGCACGTTCACCACGTAACCGTAGTATTCGGTGTTCTCGTGGGCTAAATCAATAACGGCAATGCCCGGCCCCTTGTGCAATTCGGAAAACGCACCGTGCTCCAGCAGTCGAATCGATTTTCCTTTGGCATTAATTTGGGAATCAATCGGCAGCTTTACCAGCACAAAGCTGTCCAGATTCTCGCGGACCGCAGGCTGTTCAAATGCATTTTCGATGTTGACCACTGACTCGCCGGCGGCCACGGCCTCGGTCCGTTTTTGATCCGACGGGCGAAAAAAGTGGACCAACATCATTTTCTTTTGTTCTTTTGCCTGCTTCATGGCATCGGAATAATCATCCAGCCAAACCAGCTTCGGCACTGCCACAGTGGACGGCTCGACGGCTGTTTCGCTTGAAG
>DASXPQ010000392.1:0-4460 GCA_036493575.1 Pirellulales bacterium | reverse complement strand
TAGCAACGCGATCAGCGCGATTGCCGACGCGATGCACCACCAGCGCGCCGGGCGTGAAAATGGCGAAAAGAATGCGGTCCACAATCCAAGCAGAATCAAGATCGCGAAGACGGCAATGAATGTGAAGCCGTTGGAAGTGCCGTTATCGGTTAGCCCAATGATTTGAAAGTACGCAATGGCTGCTGCGCCGAGGGCGAGAATTGCCCCGGCGGGCCATAGCGGCCAGGGGCGCGCGGGAGAAAACGCTCCGGGTGATGCAATCGGCGAAGAAGAATCCGTCGTCATAGGGCGAAGTCATTATAGACTTCGAGCCGGGTGATGGCGACGGGGCGGCGCGGTAATGCCGGGTGTCTAGCGAGAGACGTATGTTACGCCGACGCGTGGGCCGTAGTAGGGGCGATAGCCGTAATACGGGCCGTAGTAGGGATCGGCCACGACGACGGCTGGGGGCGGGCCGACGATGGCTCCGGGGGGCGGACCATTCACGGCGACGCGGGTTTGCTGCATGATGGAAATCACATGCGGGGTGACACCGTTTTGTTGCAGGTAGATAACATCATTCGATTGCAGCGGGCGTTGCAAACCGGCGGAGGCGAGTTGATTGACGATGATTTGCTCGTCGATGCCGGAGCGTGACATGGCGATTACGTCGTTCACGCTGACTGCGGCAGCAGGATGGCCGGTGGCGGCGGCAATTTGCGCACGATTTTTGGCATCGATGTTATCCAAGGCACCGCCCACTGCGCCGCCGGTTAGTGCACCAGCTGCCGCGCCGATGGCGGCGCCTGCGCCGGTGTGTCCACTGGTGCTGCCGATGAGCGCACCCAAGCCGGCGCCGCCTAATCCGCCTGCTAAGGCTCCTTGGTCAGCATAGTACGGTGAATGGCAACCAACTGAGCTGGACATGAACACCATTGTGATGAGCGAAACAACCAGCGCGCGGGTCATGGGAAAATCCTTTGGAGCAATCGAAGTAAATCCGACCGGAAAGCAACGCGGGGATACGGGTCGGTCCCGCGGATGCCCATAGGGTGCGGTTTTTCCCAAGTTCGACCTGGAAGGTCAAGAGAAGCCAGCTGGGTCGTTGATGCTGGCAAAGTTTTGAGATCGTATGACGGCGCTGCTGGCACCAGGATCAGCCGGGTTTTTCGGCTGACGGCTTCTCGGCGGCGTCATCGCCGGCGGCTGATTTCTGCCCCGCTTGCCAATCTTGCCATTTTTTAAAGGCAGTGTCGCGCTGCTCCGAAGGGATCGAAGCTCCTCGTGAACCATCGGTTTTGTCGTCGTCGGTGCTGAAGCCGAGGGTATTCAAATTGAGGGGCAAGATATCGGCCGACTGCCAGCGGTCGAAGCCAAATTTTTTGGGATCCTGACCGGCTAGTTTGACGGACATTGCCAAAGCGATATCGCGGACTTGTGTTTGTATGCGGTGATTGGGACCGCCGGTATCGAAGCAGACCAGGCTATCTTTTAGCAATGGTTCCAATACCGTCAGGTGCTCTTTGCTGCCAAATTTTCCCACTAGCAGGATTGCACGGAAGCGAGAGATTGGATCGGTGGTGGCATTGGCTCGTTTCAAAACATCCACCGCCAGCGGCAAGCCTTCCTTGAGATTGAAGGTGTAGGCGAACGAAAGGTTGTAAGGCGCGAAAATGGGATTGATGTCGCGCGCGATCCAACGGGCGAGAATTTTACGACACACCTGGGCGCGTGGATCCGGCTGCTTGTTGGCCTGTGCCGCTTGTTGAAAGACCTGATTTTGCGGCAGCAAGGCGACGCGGGCGGTGATGTCGTCGGTGATGGCGATTTCATTGTCACCAGCGACAAACAACCAGGCCAAAATTGTTCCTAAGCTGGCGGCGCGGTTTTGCGGAACCAATGCCCGACGACCTTTGACCCCAGCAATCACGACGGCGCGGTCGAATGTGGCAGGATCCTGGGCTAGTAGTGTGCGAAGCTTTTCGGCCGCTGGCTTGGGACCCTGCTCGTATGCCTCCAGCAGGGGCCCTTCGGCCTGTTGGATTTCGACAAACAGATCTCGAGCTGTGCGGTCTTCGCCGACGGCATCTTTGAAGGCCGTCCAGCCCGGCATAGTCAGACCAAGCTTGCCATCGACATCGGCGCTGAACGCGCTGAGGCGGCGCTGAAAATCGGCTTCGACAACCTCGGACAATATTCGCTTGGCGCGGAAACGAATTTCCGCATCAGAGCTTTCCAGGGCGGCGAGCAATTGCGGCCTGGCGGCAATTCCTTTTTGGACAAGTTGGTTGGTTGCCCGTTCGCGGGCGGCGTAGGCGTCGTCGCCCAATTTGGTCACCAGATCGGAAATATCGTCCGGCGATGCCGATGGAGCGAGAAGCGTTGAGCTTTGATCGACCGTAAGAACCGACTGCTGGTCCGCAGGAGTTATTGTGGCAGGGGATACCGGCTCAACCTCATCGGCACGAGCGGCGATGGGCAACAGCGCCACAAGCAGCGCCAGGAGGTGGCAAGTGCTTGCAAGCAGTAGAGGTTTTTCGGTCGAGGCAGCCGTTGGGCGGTGCATCGAAAGGGCGTCCTTGGGGTGGCCAGAGCGACAGATCAATCTATTGTAAACCGGTGGCTGCCAAAGCGCCTAGCGATTTTTGTGGGCTGCGGAGGGTGATCTTAATATGTAGGCAGAGAATGATTGCGAAGAGAGCGGGGAAAGCGGCTGGGGACAGCCGCCGCTACAATTTTTTGATGGCAACTTAAATTTGCGCGATGATCAATAGCCGCCGGGCAGGAGTTTGCCGTCGGCGCGGTTGGCAAGCTGCTGAAGGATTTGCAGATTGATAGTATCGGTGAGAAAACGGATGCTGCCATCGCCGAAGGCAAAGTTGGCGCCCGCGGGATGATAACTGGCAAAGCCGCCGACGTATAACGTGGGATCGGATGGGACTGGCGGAGTGGAAGGCGCGGAAGCGTGCTGCGGCTCGGCAGGAGCCTCGCCCTCCCGCTGGGTTTGATCTGCCGTTGGAATTTCGGCGTCGGGAGATTGCGCGCTGCTGCTTGCCATTGCGAGCACGGCGGCGGGGAGTGGAGTGTTGGGGGACGTGCCGGTGTTGCGGAGTGTGGCGCGGGTGCCGCTCATCCAGCCTAAATCGCCGGGGTCGCAGAGCTTTTCGCCAAGGAACAATGTGTGCGACGGGCCATCGGTGATGTCGTCGTAACGCACGTGGCTGTTCAGAGAAAACATGCCGTGATTGTCGGTGTCGATGGGGGCTTCCACATCATGGTGAACCGCCGCGTAATTGCTCGCCGGTGGAGTGCTTGCTGCTTGACCATCGCTGGGGCATTGCAGAATTTCAATCGCCATATTTCGCACGGCGTCGTTTTTCGGATCATAAACGCCGACTGCTTGATCGATGTGGCGATACGCATTGATCTCTTCCAAATAGGGCAATAAGTGAACGATCCAGTTCCGATGGTCACCCTGGGCTACGCTATGAATGGGGCCCTGTTTGTCGATTACCCCGGGCGGAAATACTTCGTGTGCCATCTGGTAGTTTTGCAGGGCGACGGACAAGTGCGTGAGATTGCGGAGGCATTGGCTGCGACGAGCGGTTTCGCGTGAAGCCTGAATGGCCGGCAACGTCATGGCGGTCAAAATGCCGATGATCGCAATGACGACGAGCAATTCGACCAGTGTGAAGGCGGGGCGCGGGGAGTGAGGAGCGAGGGACGACGCGCGAGAATCGCCGAGGAGTGCGGTGTATTTGGTGCACATAACGAATTTCTCCAATCACTTGAGATGAATTGTCGTCTCTCGGGTTTGCTGAACACAGTGAACCGAATCGGCCGGATATTTAGCTTGGACGGACAAATGCAAATCGTCGGTTCGTTCAGGAACTGTTTCCAAACGGATTTGCACTTCGGCGGGCGCGATGCCGTCAAGTTCATCGGCGGATACGCGCCATGTTTCACCCCGGTAGTCGGGGGACTTTTGTAATTGAGCCACTGCCCGGTCAATACCCGCCTGAGCCAGCCATTGCGCTTGAATTTGTTGTCGCCCGGCGAGCAGCTGACGCTGATGACCTACCACTGCTTGCAAGACGGCGAACAAGATTGCGGCTGCTACGATGAACTCCACCAGCGCGGCGACAAGAACGGCTCCGCGGCGGTGGCGGCCGCGAGACTTGAAGGCGCGGGACGATTTGTGGTGTTCGTGTTTATTCATGGTTTGTTCTGGGTCAGGCGGATTTCGGGCACCTGCAACCCGGCGGAAGCGTCGATCCGCAGTTCACGCCGCTGGGAAAATTCCGGCAAGCTATTGGATCGCGGATAGCTGATCAGCAGGCTCGCTTGCCAACCGCTCTGCCGGCGATTGAAATCGGACGATGTGATTTCCCACTTGACCACCGCATCCGCCGGCAGGGCATAACTTTCCCGGGCGACAACTTGTTCGCCCTCGCGCACGATGCGGCTTATGGTGCCGGCGA
>DASXPQ010000391.1:0-4054 GCA_036493575.1 Pirellulales bacterium | reverse complement strand
AATGTGGTTTGCCAAAATATGCCACTTTCGACCCAGACAGCAATGCAGCGGCTATCGAGGCATGGAATTCCCAGAATTAGACTGACACACTGCCCAAGGCGCTTAAGATTTCTCAGTATTAGGCCGCCCATGTTAGAATGCCGGGCATGAAACCACGCTTTACGATCCGCGACTTATTCTGGTTGATGGCAGTTCTGGCGCTATCGCTAGGATGGTGGTTACACTACCGGAAGATGCAAGCCAGTATCACGCGCCTGCAAAATGCTGCGCCAATGGTATCAATCCAGGATGACCGCATCGAAAAAGGGATGCATTACGACGCTGTCGAGTACTGACGCTGCGCTGGAGCGCCGGCTGGTTCATTCCTCGAGTCGAAACAGCCGCTTGAGCGCGTCCAATAAACTGTGCGGCGTGCCGGTGCGAGATTCGTCGCGCAGCGATTCCAGCGGCGGGTGCAACAGCTTATTCACGTAGCGCTCGAAGGCCTGACTGATTTCCTGCTGGGCGCGCTGGTCCAGGTCGGGCAGTTTGTTGAACAGTCGCCGCAATTCCTCGTCGCGCACTTCGTGCCAGCCTTGCCGCAACTGCCGGATGATGGGCCCTGTGGCGCGGTGATATAACTCTTGCATGAATTGGCCGGTTTCTTCTTCCACAATACGCAGCGCCTGGGGCAATTCCTGATCGCGGGCGGAGCGATTTCGCCGGCAAACTTCCTGTAGATCGTTCAGCGAATACAGGTACACGCCCAGGCAATCGCCAATGGCCGGATCAAAATCGCGAGGCACCGCCAAGTCTAAAATAAACAGCGGCCGCTGATAACGTTGCGGCTCGACACGCTGAAAGTGCTGGAGCGTGACCACCGGCTGCGTGGCGCCGGTGGCACTGACCACCAAATCGGCGGCCGCCAATTGTGCATCCAGAGCGCTCCAGGGCGCCGTTTGGCCCTCGTAGTGTTTTGCCAATTCGGCTGCTGCGGGCTCGTTGCGATTGATGACCGTGATGCGCCGCGCCCCTTCTTCCCGCAAGTAGACCAGCACTTCTTCGGCGGTTTCGCCAGCGCCGATGACCAGCACGCGTTTATCGTCAAAGCGCTCGAACACGTTGCGGGCGAAACCGCTAACCGCGACGCTGGCGATGCTGACGCGCTTGTCGTTGATCGACGTTTCCGCCGCTACGCGTTTGGCCACACGCAGCGCGCGCTGAAAAACATCGTGCGTGATGGGCCCAATGCTGTCTTGCTGGGCCGCCAGTTGGTATGCCTGCTTGACCTGAGCGAGAATTTGCGATTCGCCCAGCACCATGCTGTCCAAGCTGGCTGCGACGGTGAACAAATGCCGCACGGCTCCTTCGCCCGATTGCTCGAACAAATCGTCGAAGACCTGATGCAGGGGCAGCCCATGAAATTCCGCTAGGAATTCCTTCACTTGTTGATCGGAGGGGGCCGCGTCTGGATCGTCGGCCGCTGTATATAGCTCCACTCGGTTGCAGGTGGAGAGCAACACGGCTTCGGTGGACGGATAGGAAGTTCGCCATTGCTCCAACGCCACGGCGACTTGATCGGGATTAAATGCCAGCCGTTCGCGAACTTCCAGCGAAGCATTGTGATGACTGCAGCCCACCATCTGGAGTTTCATGTGCGAACCTCCAGCGCCGGAGTTTGACCGCTTTCGTTGCGTTGCGCCCCGTGCTCGCTAGGCAGCAGCAAACGGGCGAACAGCGATAGGGCCAGAAACACAAAACTTGCGACCGTCAAATAGGCAACTTTGCGTCCGCTGCGGGCGGGTCGATACACCGCGCTGAATATCGCCGCGGCCAATAACCAGCCGAACATGACCGCCGTGCTCCAGATGACCGGATCGGTCCAAGGGACTTCGTCGATTTTGATGTGATGCGAAATCATGTTTAGTACCACCCCGCTGACAAAGCCGACGCCCACCATCAGCACTGAAATTAAAATTGCGCGGCTGTTCACTCGCTCCAGCCATTCCAAGCTCGGCAGCCGGGGGCTCGTGGCGGCTGGCAATTTGTGTTTCAGCCGATACGATTGCAGGAGGTACATTACGCCGGCAACAAATCCAACCGTTACCGCCACCAATCCCAGGAGCAAAAAAATTCCGTGGATGGTTCCCCAAATTTGTCCAGCGTGCGATTGCGGGAACGGCTCGCGGCTGGACAATTTCGCGAGCCCGATTAGACCCAACACGATTGGCAGCAGAAAGAGCCCGATGGACGTTTTGGGGTGGTACCAACTCAAATACAAGTAAACTACGACAAGCCCCAAGGCGGCGAGTAAATCCCAATCGAATGGACTGGAAAGAGGCGTGCCGCTGGCGGTTGCGGCCCGGTTCGCCAAATACAATGTTTGAGCCAGTAGACCGGCGGCGGCAAAGCCAATGGTCACCAACTGGCGCAACGCGGGCCAGTAAAACATGCGCACGACTTCCAACGCCAGCACCACGGTGTAGCTGGCCGCAAAACAAAACACCGAAATTCCCGACAAAAGCGACATGACTACCGATCGAAAATGGTGATCGCGGACGGCTCCCCTATCATCGAATGCCGGTGCCCGGCGGGCAAGGCACGATAATGGCCAGTAGCCCGCGGAAACGAGTCAATCTGTCGTATGTTTTAGCGGTATGCTTCATCAATGGCAAAATCAAAAGCACCGATCAATCTATTTTACGGCTTGTGCGTGGTGGCGGGAGTGGCATTCACCATTACCGCCTGTGCATATGGCGTGTTGATGGTGCGAGTTAATCGCGGTTTGGACCTGTCCACCGCGGCGCCGGAGGAACATCCGCTGATGAGTTTGCTCGACCGCTACGGAATGATAATATTGGGCGTGGAAGTGGCGGTGCTGGTGGCCGTGTCGGTGGCGGCCATCATGCTGGATCATTACCGCGGCAAGCGCGAAACAACCACGAGAAAACCATGAAAGTTAACAATTTAAAACAGGTGCCGGCCAAACCGGTCGAAATGGAAGGGGCGCACGGCTGCACGGTCCGCTGGCTGTTGAGTCAATCGGACGGTACACCGACATTCGCGATGCGTGAATTCGAAGTGGCTCCCGGCGGTTACACGCCACGCCATAGCCACGATTACGAACACGAGGTTTTCGTCCTTTCCGGCGACGGCGTGGTATTCGAAGGGGACGAAAAACACAAGCTCACTGCGGGCGATGTTGTTTTGGTGCAGCCCAACGAGGTGCATCAGTTCCGCAACACGGGCGCACAACCGATGCGCTTTTTATGCCTGATTCCTAATTCCGCGGCGAGCAAAACTGTGACGGTTGCTCCCGAATGCGGCGTCGAGCAGTAGTGGATCCAGGGAAGTGAGCCATGCCGGATGCCGCCCGTGAAATTGAAAAGCTGCGCGATCAAATTCGCTCGCACGATCGCAAGTATTACATTGAGTCGGCGCCGGAAATCAGCGACCGCCAGTACGATGAATTGCTTGAGCGGCTGAAACAGCTGGAAGCCGAGCATCCGAAGCTGATCACGCCTGACAGCCCCACGCAGCGTGTTGGGGAGCAACCGGTGGCGGGGCTTAAGCACGTGGAGCATCGGGTGCCGATGCTCTCGATCGACAACACGTACAGTGTTGAAGAACTTCAGCAATACGGGGCCAGGATTGCTAAGGCGCTGCCTGGGGAAAAAATCGAGTGGGTGGTGGAGCTGAAAGTCGACGGCGTTGCGGTCTCGTTACTGTACGAGCAAGGAAAATTGACGGTCGGCGCTTCGCGCGGGAACGGCCAAATTGGCGACGACATTACGCACAATATTCGCACTGTCCGCGATGTTCCGCTGCACTTGCACGGCAAGAATCTGCCGCCAGAATTGGAAGTCCGCGGCGAGGTTTACATGACCAATGAAGACCTGGTGCGATTGAACGAGGAACAAGCCAAGCGCGGGCAGCCCGCTTATGCCAATACCCGAAACGTCACGGCGGGGACGATTCGACTGCTTGATCCGCGGATTACGGCGCAGCGGCACCTGAAGTTTTTCTGCCATAGCACCGGTTATGTGGAAGGCTTGAAAGCGCAAACGCACATGGA
>DASXPQ010000390.1:0-2586 GCA_036493575.1 Pirellulales bacterium | reverse complement strand
GTGTACCAGAAGCCGTAGTAAACCATCTCGGCCACTTCAGGTGCAAGCCGATCGCGCAGATGGAGCAAATCGCGATCGACCGTAAGCTGTTCGATTGCCTGATGAGCCGCGTACAGAATGGTCATACCCGGGGCTTCATATACGCCGCGACTCTTCATCCCCACAAAGCGATTTTCGACAATGTCAATGCGCCCGATGCCGTTTCGCCCGCCGATTTTGTTCAGCTCCTGCACCATTGCCAGCGCCGATTTGCTTTGACCATTGAGCATTGTCGGCGCGCCGGCTTGGAATCCGATTGTAATAGTTTCGATTTTGTCCGGCGCTTGTTGTGGCGAGACAGTCATGCCAAAATCAACCAATTCCACTCCGTTCACCGTCAAATCTTCGAGCTTCCCTGCCTCGTAGCTGATGTGCAGGCAATTCTCGTCGCTGCTGTATGGCTTGCTGACGGAAGCTTTCACCGGAATTTTTTTCTGTTCGCAAAAGGCGATCATCTCTTTGCGACCAGGAAAGCGCTGGCGGAATTTTTCGATTCGCCAAGGAGCAATCACCTGCGTGCCGGGGGCTAGCGCATCGGCCGCCAATTGAAAACGGCACTGATCGTTTCCCTTGCCCGTCGCGCCGTGGGCATAAGCATCGGCCTTCACTTCCCGCGCCACCTGCAAACACTTTTTCGTGATTAGCGGGCGAGCAATGGACGTGCCGAGCAAATAAATGTTCTCGTACTTCGCCTGCCATTGCATGACTGGAAAGGCAAAGTCGCGGCACAGTTCCTCTTGGGCATCCACAAGACGCGACGATGCCGCCCCACACTGTTTGGCTTTATTCAAAATGGCCTGACGGTTTTCGCACGGCTGGCCCAAATCCACATACACGGCATGAACTTGGTAGCCTTCCTCTTGGAGCCAGCCCAAGATGACTGAGGTGTCCAAGCCACCCGAATAAGCCAAAACGCAGCTAGGCATGATCAACGCTCAATCCTAAAAGTTTAGAATTTTTCCGCCGCAAGAATTGTCCACTGAGCAACGGCCAACACGACAAGCCATTGTTGCCGGAGGTTCCGTCTCCTGGAAGGGTTGGCTATTGTCGGAGCATTCAACTCTTGCAAAGCGACTCTAGGCCCCACAGCTACAACATTCTGTAGGCGGAAGTGCTGAACCCTGGGCCAATCGAGCGCGGATTGTATTTTGCTGAAAGACGTGTCGGGGGCGAACAATGTTGGTCGGCTTGACAGTCGCCAGCCAGACCGATAGATTTACTTGGTTGCAAAATTCGTTAAGTTGTGTGGCTAAACGAGTTTCGTGCTCTTTCGGCGACTGCCGTAAAGTGCGAAACCGCATAAATTTGCGGCAATCGTGCCACGCGGCGCATGGCCGTCTGTTTGGGCCTCCCGGGGGAACTGCCGTCCTGCTTCCCCGAGGTAGTCACGACAACGGTGTGCGGGAACGCAGGATAGTCGTTCCCGTTTTTTGTTGGTGGCTGAAGGAAAGTAGGCGGTTAGGCAGTAAGCGGAACGCGGAAGAACAGAAACAACATTAATCCATGAATCCAACCGAAGTTCTACGAATCGTGGACTCGATCCACCGCGATAAGAACATCGATAAGGAAATCGTGTTCCAGGCGATCGAGGCTGCGCTGGTGTCGGCAGCTAAAAAGCAATACGGCGAAGATCAGGATATTACCGTCAGCATCGACCGTGTCAGCGGCGCTATTTCCGGCACTCACAACGGCGTGGCACTGGATCCGCAAGAAACTCTCGGCCGCATCGTCGCCCAAACCGCCAAGCAAGTGATCATTCAAAAAATTCGCGAGGCGGAACGAGATGCCCTGTTCGACGAATACCACGAGTTGATGGGCCAGATGGTCCCCGGCGTGGTTCAAAAGTACGAAAACGGAACCGCGACGGTTTCGCTGGGTAACACTGAGGCCATTCTGCCCCGCAGCGAGCAGATTCCTGGCGAAACACATCATCCCAACGAGCGAGTTCGCGCCACGATTTTTGACGTGAAAAAAGTCGGCAGCCGCGTGAAGATCATCCTCAGCCGCACTCGGCCGCATTTGGTGCAGCGGCTGTTCGAGCAGGAAATTCCTGAAATTGCCGATGGCGTGATTGAAGTTCGCGCTTTGGCCCGCGAGCCGGGCTACCGCAGTAAAGTAGCGGTCAGCAGCAGTGATCAGCGCGTGGATTGTGTGGGCGCCTGTGTTGGCGTGCGCGGTAACCGCATCAAAAATATCGTTGACGAGTTGGGTGGCGAGCGGATCGACATTGTCCGTTGGAGCGATGATTTGCAACAGCTCATCCCCAACGCCTTGCAGCCCTCCGAAGTGGACGAAGTCATCTTGTGCCAGATGATCGGCAAAGCGATTGTGCTGGTGCGTGAAGATCAACTTTCGCTCGCCATCGGTCGCCGCGGACAAAACGTCCGCCTGGGCAGCAAGCTCTGCGGCTGGGATATCGAAATCATGACCCGCGAAGAGCTCGATTCCGAAATCGAACGCGCCGTCGCCGGCTTTTCCGCGCTCGATGGCGTCGATGCCTCGCTGGCCGAGCGCCTCGTGGGCGAAGGCTTCCTGACTTATGACGAA
>DASXPQ010000389.1:0-4428 GCA_036493575.1 Pirellulales bacterium | reverse complement strand
TCGGATCGAATTGCCGCTTGATTTCTTCCATCACGGCAAGTGAATCCCCGACCGTGCCCCACCAGCATTGGTGCGTAAGCTCCTTCGCGCTCGTGCAGGACAGCACGATGATGTGTCCGCCACATTCAGCCACGGCGGGTTGCAACCGGGTGACCAACATGGTTGATAAGTCACCCGTACCGAATTGGGTCAACTTGGCAATAATGATCCCATTGCCGGCGTGCGACTGCACGGAACATTCCGGATCGATCCGCTGGAGCAATTGGATGAATTCCACGGTACGGCTGGGCCGCACCGAGGCTTTAAGCACGAGCGGCATATTTCCTTCCACGGGGAACTGCGCCAAGCGCATCCATAGACTCGAGGTGTGCTCGTCGGAAACAATTTCAGCCGCCATTCCCACCCGGCGCAATTCATTCCATAGTGTATCGCACATCCATGCAACTTCGTCGGCAGTCCCTTCCAGGCCAACCAGCAGATGGGTCGAGCCGCGATCAGGAAGCGAGCCCAGCACGGCGTCGTTATTCCAACTGGGTCCCGACAGTAGTTCGATGGCTGCCGGCGAAACTTGAGTGGTTACCAGCGACTCCAAAATTCGCTCCGCAGTTTCCCAATTCCGAACTCGGCAGCTCACAAATCGCGATGTTTCCGGCACGGGCTTCACGCGCAGGGTGACTTGGGTGATCACGCCCAGCGTCCCCAGCGATCCGGTGAGCAATTTGCAAAAATCGTAGCCCGCGACATTTTTCACCACTCGTCCGCCGCCATGGAAGGCGATGCCGCGGCCGTCGACGGCACCGATGCCGATCACGTAGTCGCGCAACGTTCCGTTTGAATACCTTCGGGCGCCGGAGGTGTTAGTGGCAATGATGCCGCCCAGCGTGGCACGATGGGCGTCGGGCAAATCAATCGGCAAGCGCTGCTTCTCTTTCGCCAGCGTCGTCGCCAGCAAATCCAGAGTGATCCCAGGCTCAACCGTAATCGTCATGTCGCGGACCGGATAATCAATCACGCGCCGCAGTCCTTGCAACGACAGACCGTGACCTGGCTCTCGCGGTGGCAGACCGAAATTCAGGCTGCTGCCGCCGCCAATTGGATAGATTGGCATGCCATCGGCATATGCCTCGCGCACAATTTGGCTCAACTCCGCCTGGTCGGCAGGAGTAAGCGTGTCAGAAAGCGGAAGTGTTTCAACTGCGGCAGGCAAGAGTAGAAACCAGGAGTCAGGGGTTAGAAGTCCGGGAGCAAGTGGTCGAGGTTGTGGTTAAAGTGCAGCGCGGCGCCCAGGATGCTTTTGTTTGATTCTCGATGAACCGGAAGTCCCTTGCTCCATGCCGCAGCCACCGGCCGAAGGCAGCACCTTGCACGGACTGAGCCGCCCATCGGGATTAAACGCCAGCCGCAGCCGCTCCATGGCGGCTAGGTCATCCCCGGTGAACATCTTTTCCATGTATTCAATCTTTTCCACCCCAATGCCGTGTTCACCCGTCACGCTGCCGCCGCAGGCAATACATTCTTCCAAAATCTCGCCCCCCGCAGCCAGCACGCGCTCAATTTGCTCCGGATCGCGCTCATCGAACAACAAAATTGGATGGATGTTTCCGTCGCCGGCATGGAACACATTCACAATTCGAATCTTGTGGCGCTGGCCAATCTCCATGATCCGCCGGAAAATATGCGGCAGCTTCGTCCGCGGCACCACGCCATCTTGCGTGCAATAGCTCGGGCTCAGTCGCCCAATCGCTCCGAACGCCTGTTTGCGGCATTTCCACAGGCGCATGCGTTCCTCAGTGGTAACGGCAGGACGCACTTCCCGAACCCCGCATTGCTGGCACAGTTCAATGATCCGATCGCGCTGCCGATCCAATCCCGCCTCCAAGCCGTCCACCTCGACAATCAAAA
Organism: Pirellulales bacterium; assembly: GCA_036493575.1. Classification (GTDB taxonomy): domain Bacteria; phylum Planctomycetota; class Planctomycetia; order Pirellulales; family JADZDJ01; genus DATJYL01. Next base: position 2,526 of record DASXPQ010000389.1, on the reverse strand, counting down.
TCGCTTTGGCATCCAGCGGGAATCCGACTTTGAAGGCCTGCTCCACCGCGACCAGAATTCCCTCGTCCATCATTTCCAGCGCGGCCGGAATAATGCCGGCGCCAATAATCTCGCTGATGGTGTTTGTGGCATCATCGACCGAATCGTAAATGCACAACAGCGTTCGATAGCCTTGCGGATTGCGCGTCAGGCGAACCCACACTTTGGTGACAATGGCCAACGTCCCTTCGCTGCCGACCAGTGCGCCGACCAGATCAAGGCCCAAGGCATCATCCGCCGGCCCGCCGAATTGAACGATGCGACCGTTGGCCAACACCGCTTCAACCCCCAGTACATGATTCACCGTCACGCCGTATTTCAGCGTGTGCGGTCCGCCGCTATTGGTGGCTACATTGCCGCCAATCGTGCACGCCCCTTGGCTCGATGGATCAGGTGCATAATGGTAACCGGTTCCTTTGAGCGCTTGATTCAGCCAGGCATTCACCACGCCGGGCTGTACCACCGCATACCGATCGCGCAAATTGATTTCCTCAATCGCCTTCATTCGCGTCAGCACAATCATCATCCCGCCGCCGACCGGCAAACAGCCGCCGGCCAGGCTGGTTCCGGCGCCGCGCGGCACAAACGGCACCTGGTGCTTGTTCGCCAAGCGAACCATGTCGGCTACTTGTTGCGTGTTGTGTGGAAGCACCACCACGTCCGGGCTGTTTTTTTCAATCACGAACCCGTCGCACTCGTAGACGAGCAAATCGGAATGAGCGGAAAGCACGCCGTCGACTCCCACGACCTCGCGGAGTTCTTCAACCAGCTTCGGCAACGAGGCAATGCTCATGGGGCGATAAAAACATCAGAATTCGTGTCAGTCGCATTCAGATTATAGTGAGCTGCGCGCAGATCGTCAGTGGGCTGCCGACGAAAGCTTGAATGGTGCAAAACTAATATCGCAAACCGCTCTTGCGAATATGCACGTACGGATCCCCTTCATTTGCCATTTTGCCGCCCAGCACTTGGGCCAGAAAAATCCGGTGGTCGCCGGAGTCCACATGCTTTTTCGGCCGGCATTCCAGATAACCAAGCGCATCGGCCAGCGCCGGCAAGTCGTGGGCAGTGCGAATCACCTCCACCCCTGTGAATGCCGATTCGTCCGGATCGAATCCGCGACCGAAATGGCTGATCAATTTTTTTTGATCCACTCTCAGCACGTTCAGCACAAACGGATCGTGAGCCGAGAGCCACCGGGCAACTTCACGACCCTCTTTCACTGCCACCGTAACCATCGGCGGATCGAAACCGGCCTGCATCACCCAACTGGCAAGCATGCCCGTCTCATGTTCCTTGTGCCGCACCGTCAGCACAAACAGTCCGCTGGCGACGCGCCCCAGGATGGCCTCCATTTGCGATGCAGACATGAATCACGTTCCAGGAGTTTTCTTCAATTGCCGACCGAGCTGTCGTTCCACGCTGGCCACCTTGCCTTGCAAGCGTCCGCTGTGGCCGCGTCGCAGGTCAAGCTTGGCGGAACAGGTGACCCGCTCGTGGTCGGTGGCTACCGTTTCGATGCAGCGGCGTAACACGTCAAGCACCGCGTTCAAGTCCCCTTCCACCAGCGTGCCCATCGCGTGCAGTTGATATTCCAATCCGGACTGATCGATGATGTCCAAGCACTTTGCCACAGCCGGGCTAACGCTTTCACCAGCACCAAGGGGCGACACACTGAATTCAAGCAGTACCACGATGCGAAACCCGATGACGATGTGAAAAAATTCGATACGGGGACGACGGCCCTAGTTTAGATGCTAGCAACGACAGAATTGTAAGTGCTGAACCGCGAATTGTCGATTGGAACCTGAACCGCAAGTATACAAGGACATGGTGGCAGTTATCGCAAATCGACCTGGGCAATACGCCATGCGCTAAGTACACTACGCCCCCTTTCTAGACGGCCTATTCCGGCCTGGCTGCGCGAACTGTGCGATGAATCCGTTTCGATGCGCCAACGGCAGTGGCCGCCGGTTTTACTCCGTCGTTCGGAGAATTTGCGTGCGCTCAATTGCCGTTGCAAAACTCACTCTCGGGCCGATTTCTTTGTGTGTTGTTCTCGTCACACAAAGTGCGCTCGGCGACTGGCCGGCTACACCACCTGCTAGTCAGCTGTCGGCACAGCCGGCAACATTCTCCGGCGGCATTTACAGTTTGACTCAGCTTCCACCGACGCCGCGCACAACCTACGACGATCAACGCCAGTCGGTTTACATTCTCGATGGACCCCCGGCGGTCGCCAGCGTTCTGCCCATCCCTAACACGCCAAGTTTCGCTGCCCCAGCTCCCGCGCCGGCCGGAATTTATCAAGTGGCCGCAATACCCCCTGGCCAGGCAACTGCGCGCCAAGCGATTTATCAGCCGGGACAGCAGTTTCAATTACTCGATGCAGCGCAACCAAAGTCCGCCGCGCCCGTGGCCTACAGCACGGTCGAACAGCCCTCTCTGCCGCCGTGCGAGTGCATGCCTGATTGCTACGACTATTCA